>CAXGRO010000138.1:0-10910 GCA_964012055.1 uncultured bacterium | reverse complement strand
ACCGCCGTCGCCCGCGGCGATTTCCATTAGCCGGGCCGGTCCCTCTTCCTCCGATTGCATGATTAGATGCGTGGCCCACCCGCGCATAAACCAGATGGGCGTTTTTACCAAAAATTTCTCGCAAATTTCCTGAGGTAAGCGGCCATAGGGCCCGGGGTAGTCGGTGGCTAAACCAAAAGCCTTTTCCAATAGAGCATTACAGCCGCTATCAATGGCCTCTAACAAGAGTCTCTGCGCCCGCTCGGGAGGCCCCATCATGCACAGCGACGCCAGCGCTTCACAACGCGTCCATAGGAGTCCGTCCGCTACCTCAGTCGTAAAAACCTCATAGAGCGGGTCGAAACTTCATCGTCATCGGGCCCCACCTGGGACAAGATTCGCATCATCCCTAGGGAGGTTCGGCCAACTCATCTTTGGGCGCGCGATTGTCGCGAACGAGCTGGATGAGACGCTGGCGCATCCCCGGGATTCGCAGCACCAGGCCCATCGTCGGCAGGTCGATAAAGCCGT
Source organism: uncultured bacterium (assembly GCA_964012055.1). Lineage (GTDB taxonomy): Bacteria > Latescibacterota > UBA2968 > UBA8231 > UBA8231 > CAXGRO01. Next base: position 10,400 of record CAXGRO010000138.1, on the reverse strand, counting down.
CCTCTTCCTGGGCGTACCAGCGGCCCGCCAGCAGCAGGTCCAAAACAGGCTGCAAGGCGTGCGCGTCTGAAATGGCGCACAGGGCCAGCACCGCCGCGTGCCGCACCCAGCGGCGCTCGTCGGCCAGCGCTTGAACGAGCGGCTCTACCGCGTCGGTGCCCAGCGCCTGCAAGCGCTTTATGGCGGCCTGGCGCTGCGCCTTGTCGATGGCCAGGTCCAGCAGCGTTTTGATCTGCTCGACAAATTCTTCGGGCAACTGCGCTTCGGAAAATCGTTCTTCGACCATTTTCAATTTCTTTCGCAACCGGTCGCGGGCGCGTTGCAGCCGCCCCTTCACCACCACCTCGGTGACGGCGAGGGCAGCGGCGATGCCGGCGTAGGGCAGTCCTTCCAGGTAGTACAGGCTGAGCGCCTCGCGGTCTTTTTGGTTGAGGCGCTCTAGGGCGCGGTGGACGATGTGGCGCCGCTCGGCCTCTTCGGCCTGGCGCTCGGGCGTGGTGTGTTGGACGAGCGGCTTTTCGCTGCGATAGCCTCTACCGACCTCTGCGCCTTGCCTCTATCGCGCAGCGCCTTGTGCGCCGTAAAGCGCGCGATGCCGCTGACCCAGGCCCCAAAGCGCGACGGCTCTTTGAGTTTGGCCAGATCGCTGTAGGCGCACAGAAAGGCCTCCTGCGCCGCGTCAAAATCAGACAGCACGCCGATGGCCGTGGCGTAGGCGCGATTCTGGTAGAGCGCCACCAATTCGGCAAAGGCCGACGACGATCCTCGGCGCGCTTGTTCGACTAACGCTTCGTCTGTATCTGTCTGGGTTGTCATAGAAAAAAATAGCGGCGAAGGCCCAGACGAGTCAGGATTCGAACCTAAGACCTCCAGCCGAGGCTGGAGGTCTTACCGCTGAGCTACCCCATGCCGGGCCTTCGCCAAAGTGCTTTTACTAACGAGTGTACAAAACGCGGGTGGGGGAACGCATTTTTTAAAAAAATGCAAAAAAATAATAGAGCACTGTTTTCGCGATCTTTGAAGCCGTGGGATGATCACTGCGGCGCCACGTCGCCCGCAAAGGGTCCGTACATGCCCTTGCCCCATTCGATCTGCGCCGTTTCCATCTTTGCGACTAGTTTGGGGTCGGCCGGCGCAGAAGCGATTTCTGTACCATCCTGCGCGATGGCGATCCGATCGCCGTCGGCGATAAATTCAAGGGTGGTTGCGCCCTCATTCCAGGCCACTGAGCCGGCGGCACAGCCCGGCTTGTGCATCCGGTGTACGGTGCGATACTCGTTCCAGATTTCGTCGTCGTGCAGGAACTCCAATCGCATGTCCCGTTGCTGACAACCTTTCGCACTGGTCGAGATGTAGAGCGAATCGTCCATCGGCGCCAAACCCGTTATGCGATTGCCCCAGTCGTTCCACACGAGCTCCTCTTTGTGGGCCTCGTTGTAGCCAGTGACCTTATCTTCCCAGGGGTGGTTCATCGCGTCTGTGATTGGGGGATGTTCGAACATCCTGTGGACAAAGTGCCATTGGGCGCCACGGTGGTCGTAGCGCCACAACTCGGCCCAAGGCCACACCCCCACGTATATATCTCCGCCGAACAGACAGGTGGTTTGCGCCTCGCGCACTTCGGTTGAAACGCCGGGCAAAACCGGCGGCCAATTTTCCAGGTGGCGCAATTGGGTCCCCTTTTTGACGTATTCGAGGAGGTTGCCGGTGGGGTAGTGGCCGATGAGCATTTGATCGTACCAGTTGAGCATAGAGTAGAGCTGGTGGCTGACGCCTTTTAGAGACTGGCGAATGATCCGCCACGCCGCTCCGTCGAAGACGTAGACGCCGCCGAGGTTGGAGGACTGGATAATCTCGTCGTCCAATTGCCCGGCGGAGAACGAATTTTCACCGGCGTAGCGCAGGTTTAGGGTGATCGCCCTATCCAAATCGAGCGGGCCGTCGCCCGGCCGCCAGGGGACCGCGTGCAGCTTGCTCCATTGGGGGCTGTTGTTCTGATAGAAGACGAGGTGGCCGTGTGCGTAATAAAAATGATGGTAATGACCTTCGCCGGGCTTGGTGAGAATTTGCGCGCCGTCGTAGAACGCCTCGCCGCCTTTAAACTGGAGCAGTTTGCCGGCCAGGTGCATCATGCCCTCGCCACTCGTCGTTTCCTCGCCGCCGAATCTCTCGTCGACAACCCAGGCTTTGGATTGGCCGTCGTAGCAGCGCGCGACGCGGTCTTGGTAATGACTGAACTGGTAGACTCTGCCGTCGAGGTCGAACAGGTAGTTGCCGCCGTCGTCGCATGAAAAGGGGAGCTTCTCGTAGGCAAGCTCTGCGCTGTCGTGGCGCACGAAGAACTGCAGTGTCCACCGGTCCATGCGGAAGTGGGTGTTGAAAAGGCCCATGAAACCGGCGCCAAACAGCACCTGGCCGTCGCTGTCTTTAGCTTCAAACACGGTTCCCAGGTTTTGCCCGAGATCTTCCCCAAAGTTTACCTTGGCTGTAATCTGCATGCCTATCCTTGTATTTGTCTAGCTTTCTTTGTTATCCCAAGCCGAGCGGAGGGGCTCTACGCCCTTGTCGATCTCCGGATTGTTGAGATGTATAGTAACTATACCATTCTATAATGGCCAGTTTTTTTAGCCTCGATTATAATATATATTCCTACTAGTGGGTACGAAAGTTCTCTTGTTGGATTTGGCTATCTAATTAGAGGCGTTGTTCGATAGTATACTCATTGATCTATAAGGTGTACCTGCGCCTTTGCCTCTTGAGGTGAGAAGTATGCAAGATACCAAAAAGACTAAAGTACAACTCATAGAGGAACTGAACGAACTGCGGCTAAGGTTAAAAAATGTGGAGGCGGTTACCCACAGAGGCAGCAGTCCAGCAAAATCTGATGAATCGGGCAAGGGACGCCACAACCACTACCTAGAGGAAGAACTCTACGACCTTGTGAGCAGCGATCCTGCAATATTTGATTTTCTGCAAAATGGGTCACTTGACGGAATATGGTATTGGGATATTGACCACCCCGGACACGAGTGGATGAGTCCTCGATTCTGGCAGGTTTTTGGTTATAAGCCGGATGAGAAACCGCACCTCGCCGAAGCCTGGCAGGATATGATTCATCCCGAAGATCTCAAAACTGCCCTGGAGAACTTCCAAAAACATTGCGCCGATCCCCAGCACGCATACAATCAAGAGGTGAGATATAGACACAAGGACGGATCAATGGTGTGGGTCCGCTGTAGAGGGATGGCCATCCGCGACGAGGAGGGAAAGCCCATCCGCATGCTGGGCGCCCACACCGATATAACGGCGATAAAAGAGGCCGAGAAGAGGCTGCGGAGGGAGCGCGATGAGTTGGAAAAACGGGTTGAAGAGCGCACCGCAGAATTGGCAACTGCCAATGAGGAACTGACCAAAAAGAGCCGACTTCTGGAGGCTTTCCACCAGATCGGCATTGCGGCCTCAACCTCGTTGGAGCTATATACCATTCTCGAAGAGTTGGGTATTCAGGTATTAAAAACGGGCATATTCCGCAGCCTGATGATCGCGCTGGTGGACAAACGGCATCTTGTGCGCGTCCACAAGAGCCTGACGCAATTGGGGCCCAACGGCAAAATGCTTTCCCACCCCAGGGATAGTTCGCCCAATGTCAGGGGGATCGAATACGACCTCGACGACGACAATATAACCGCCCAAGTGGCGCGCACTGGCACCATGCAGGTCCTCGACGGCTGGGACAAGCGTTTTGATAACCAGGTGTCAAAAAACAAGAATTTTTCCGATCAGGTATCGTATTTCATCCCCGTCAAATACAACCGGCAAGTCTTGGCCGTACTGGCCACCGGCAGTTTGCCCGAGGACAAACAGGAGATGTTGCAGAGGATTGAGGCCATGAGCCCGCTCCTGGTAGAGATGGCCGTGGCCCTGCACCACGCCAACCTCTACCAGGAATTACAGGAATACGCCCGCACCCAGGTTCACGTGGAGCGTCTGAAGGCGGTCGGCGAATTGGCGGCCGGGGTCAGCCACAACCTGAACAACCTGTTTACCGGAATTTTGGTGCCCGTCGCCTTGCTGCGCAATTCGCTAAACGACCCCGATCAGCAACAGCTTATGAATACCTTGGTCAACTCCACCGAGCGCGCGGCGGATCTGGTGGAAAAGCTCCACAACTCCGTACATCAAAAAGTGAGCGCAAGGTTGGAAGCTGTGGACGTCAACAAAATTGTCTGCGAGGCGATCCAGGTTACGCAGCCCCGTTGGAAAGACGAAGTCCAGTTAAATGGAATCGACATCCAGGTAAAGACCCATTTGCAGAATGTTGATTTGGTCCAATCCGTCGGCACAGAATTGTACAATATTATCGTCAACCTGATATTCAACGCCGTCGACGCCATGCCAAAAGGGGGCACCATATCCATTTACACCTGTGGGGAAGAAAGCGCTACCGTTTTGCAGGTGTGCGACAACGGCATTGGCATGGACGAGGAAGTTAAGGGCCGCATCTTCCAGCCGTTCTTTACCACCAAGGCCGATGTCGGTTCTGGGTTGGGGTTGTCCACGGCATACGCCGCCGTAAAACAGTGGAACGGCTCTATGGAAGTGGAGAGTGCGCCCGGGGAAGGGAATGCATTTACCCTCCGCATACCGTGGTGGAAGGAACCCGCAAAGAACGAGAGCGCCGCCGGCGTTGGCGCGGCCGAAGAAGGGATGGGACGGATTCTCATCGTCGAGTACGATGAGTTCGTAATCCAGGTGCTGAGTCATATTATAGAGGGTCACCACGAAATGGAGATCTACACTTCCGGATCTCAGGCGCTGGCCGCGTTTGAGGCGGGCAAATATTCCGTGGGGATCATTGACTTGGGCCTGCTCGAATTGCCCGGCACCGAGGTCGCACGGCGTCTTAAGGAAGTGGATCCCGCGGCCGTAACAATCCTGATAACCGGCTGGCAGCTGGAGAAAAACGATCCGCGCCTGGCCCCTTTTGACTTCCACATGCAAAAACCCATTAGGCGGCCCGACGAGATGACCGATGTGGTGCGCCAGGCGCTGGCGTTGCATTGCGCTAGGAGTTTGCGATGATCAACGCTGAAGAAATCCGTCGCTTTGATGAAGACGGCGCCGTCACTGTCGACACGCCGCTGAGCCCCGACGAGTTGAGCGCCGCCAGCGCCGCCATGGAGTGGTTGCTTCCCTATGATAAGTCGTCGCCCCACTACAGGATCAACAGCACCAATAAATTCGTCGACCCGGCCCTCATCAATCTAGTTCAGCACCCCTTTTTTGAGGCCGTGGCCTGCCAGGTGCTGCGCGCCGAGGAAGTGCGCTTCCGCCAGATGGCCCTGGCCTGCACCTATCCGCAAATGGGCCCCTTTACCTTTGACCAACACGTGGACATCCAGTACATCCTGGATAATCTGAAATCTGTGCCGCGGCGCATGACCTGCAGCTATTTCATCTGGCTCTCCGACGTCAACGAACGGCGCGCCCCCCTCATGTACCGCCCCGGCAGCCACCGCCTGATCGCCGCCCACCGCCAAAAAGATCCGGCGCTGAAGGACGTGGTCCCGATGGTGGCAGGCGTCAAACTCGAGGACCTGCCGTCCCTGCCCTATGCCGATCCGGTGCCGCTTAAGGCCCGGGCCGGCCAGGCCAGCGTGCTGACCACGTCGCTGGTGCACGGCGCCTCGGTCAACGTCGATACGCTGCCGCGCCGGTCCATGCATCTGACCTTTGATGCGGTGGGCGCGGAGACCCTGCTGCCGCCCAACCAGGCCCAGATCAAGGCGGAGTTCGACCGCCGCCTGCGCCCGCTGCTGCGCCCCGAACGAGTACACATCATCCCCTAGCTTCGGTACGGGTAGAAAATGCAAGAAAATTCTCCGAGGGAATTGACCGAAACGCTGGTGGTTGAAGATTTGCACAAGAGCTTTGGCAATCTCGAGGTGTTAAAGGGTGTCTCGCTGGTTGCGCACGAGCACGACGTGGTTTCGATCCTCGGCAGCAGCGGCTCGGGGAAGAGCACCCTTCTGCGCTGCATCAACCTGCTGGAGATCCCCGACGCCGGCAATGTTTACGTGCACGGCGAACGGATTAAAATGACAGCGAAGTCGGGCGTCGCCCGGGTGCCCCAGGACAAGCGCCAGGTCGAACGCATCCGCTCGCACCTGGCCATGGTGTTCCAGCAATTTAATTTGTGGTCTCACATGACGGTGCTGCAGAACGTCATCGAGGCGCCCGTCCACGTTCTCAAGGTGCCCAGGGCCGAAGCGCTGGAGCGCGCCAAGCGGGTGCTGCAGCGGGTTGGGATGTACGAGCGCAGGGACGACTACCCGGCGCACCTGTCGGGGGGGCAACAGCAGCGCGCCGCTATCGCCCGCGCACTCGCCATGGAGCCGCAAATGATGCTCTTTGACGAGCCCACTTCATCCCTCGACCCAGAGCTGGTGGGAGAGGTGCTCAAGGTAATACGCGGTCTGGCGGAAGAGGGGCGCACCATGCTGGTGGTGACGCACGAGATGGCGTTCGCGCGGGATGTGTCGAGCAAGGTCGTGTTTCTCCACCAGGGCCGGGTTGAAGAAGACGGCCCGCCCGGGCAGGTTTTTGAGCAGCCCAAATCGGCGCGTTTTAAGCAGTTTCTGGAGAGCGCGTCAAAGTGACGCTCATTCGTTGAGCAGGATGTCGTGTCGTCGCGCTGCGGCGCGGTACGAACCAACCCAAAACAAACGGGAGCAGGAAATTGACAAAACTCATCGCACTCATAGCGGCCTCGGCCGTGCTGGAACTGGGCAACGGCGTTGCCGGCGCCAAGGATTGGCATACGATTCGCATCGGGGTGGAGGGCGCCTACCCGCCGTTTAGCTCGCTTACCCCCGACGGCAAGCTGGTGGGCTTTGATATCGATATCGCCAAGGCGCTGTGCGCTGAGATGGGCGCCGAGTGCACCCTGGTGCAACAAGACTGGGACGGCATAATCCCCGCGCTGCTGGCGCGCAAGTACGACGCCATCATCGCGTCGATGTCGATCACCGAGGAGCGCAAGAAGAAGGTGGTGTTCACCGGCAAGTACTATCAGACGCCCGCCAAGTTCGCGCGCAAGAAGGGCTCCGGAATTGAAATCAGTAAGGCGGGCCTAAAGGGCAAGGTGGTTGGTGTGCAGCGCGCCACCACCCACGACAACTTCATCACCGCAGAATTCGGCGGCGTAGAAATTAAGCGCTATGCCTCGCAGGACGAGGCCTATCTGGACGCCGTGGCCGGGCGCTTGGACCTATTGCTCGCCGACTTCGTGGCGATGAAAAGCGGTTTTCTCGACACCGACAAGGGCAAGGGCTGGGAGTTTGTGGGGCCCGGCTTTACCGACGTCAAATACTTTGGCGAAGGCGCCGGCATCGCGGTGCGCAAGAAGAACCAGGATTTGGCGGTCAAGTTCAACAAGGCCATTGAGGCCATTCGCACCAACGGCACGTACCAGAAAATCAACGACAAGTACTTTGAAGTAGACGTCTTCGGGGACTGATCAGGGCGCTCCAACGGCGGCTCACACGGCTAACACGTGATTGGAGTTTTTGCGATGTTCGATCTGCACGGCTACTTGCCGTTAATTCTCGAGGGAATGCTGACGACCATTGAAGTGGCGGTGACGTCGCTGCTGATTGCCACCGTTCTCGGCTTAATGGGCGCCGTCGCCAAGCTGTCGGGGTCGCGGGTCGCCAAGCTGATTGCGGGAGTCTACACGACCGCGATCCGCGGCGTGCCGGATTTGGTGCTCATGTTCATCATCTACTTTGGCGGCCAAATTGTGGTCAACGACATCGGCGATAGGCTGGGGTGGGACTATATTGACGTGAGTCGCTTTGCGGCCGGCGTGCTCACCATCGGCTTCATTTTTGGCGCCTACATGACCGAGACGTTCCGCGGCGGGATAATGGCCGTGTCCCGGGGCGAGATTGAGGCGGGACACGCGTACGGCATGACCTCGACTCAGGTCTTTTTGCGGATTACTCTGCCGGCGATGGTGCGGCACTCGCTGCCGGGCTTTAGCAACAACTGGCTGGTGCTGGCCAAGACCACCGCCCTGGTGTCTGTTATTGGCTTGCAGGACATGGTCTACAACGCGGGGCAGGCCGGGGGCGCCACCCGGCAACTATTTACTTTTTATTTTCTCGTGGCCATCCTCTTTCTCGTCATCACTGCAGTATCCGACATCGGCCTGCGCTGGCTGGAGCGGCGCTACAGCGTTGGGGTGAGAAAGGCGTAGGCCGTGGATTTTAACGTCATCATAGAGAATCTGCCGCTGTACCTGGAGGGCCTGTGGGTCACCGTACAGCTGGTGGTTTTGGCGCTGGTGCTCGGCCTGGCCCTGGCCGTGCCGCTGGCCCTGGCGGCCACCTCGAACAGTCGCTTTTTCGCGTTCTGGCCCAGGGCCTACATCTACTTTTTCCGCGGCACGCCCTTGCTGGTGCAAATGTTTATGATCTACCACGGCGCCGGGCAATTCGAGGTGCTCAAGGAGAGCGTTCTGTGGATGGTGTTTAAGGAAGCCTACTGGTGCGCCCTCATTGCCTTTGTGTTAAACACTGCAGCCTACACCGGCGAAATTCTACGCGGCACCATGGAGCAGACGCCGTTCGGCGAGGTGGAGGCGGCTAAAGCGTACGGGATGTCCAGAGCGACCCAGTATCGGCGCGTCATTCTGCCCAGCGCCTTTAGCCGGGCGTTGCCGTCTTACGGCAATGAGGTGATCTTTATGCTGCACGGCAGCGCCCTGGCCGGGGTGATTACCATCGTCGATCTTTTTGGGGCGGCAAAGATCGTCAATGCGCGCCACTTCGTTCCGTTTGAATCCTTCATCGCCGCTGGTTTCTTCTACCTGTGCCTGACCTTCCTGATCGTGTGGGCTTTCCGGATCGCGGAGAGACATTGGCACGCCCATATGTATCCCAGACATGAAAATAACCGCCGTCAAGCTCTCTAACGCTCTGGCAAAAGTCGCGCACCGGGTCTGGGTTTGTGACGTCGATAGGTTGGTGGTGGACTTTGGCGACCTGCTAGGTCAGGGCGCTGGCCAGCTGGTCGAGCTCGCTCTGGCGGGTGTCGCACAAGCCGAGCGCCGCGCCGGCACTGGCGAACCGATGCGAGATAGCCGCTCCGATCCCCCCGCAGGCGCCGGTGATGACGACGGAACCCGTATATTCTTCTGCGTGCTCGCTCATGGACCTTCAGCTCCGATCTTTTTGTCCAAGCGTTTCAACACTTCCTTCTCCACTGCGGCGTAATCTATCTTCCCCGTCCACTGCGCTACGATCTGACTTTCTCCGTCGACAAGGTACATCGCGGGGATGGCTTTCACCTTAAACTGATTCCAGGCGGGCGTCTGTCTGACGTCTAAGGAGATGGGGTAGGAAATGTCCATTTTGTCCACCATCTTTTTAATCTTCTTAACCCGGTTTTTGTCTTCATCTATGGACACTCCCAAAATATCAAAGCCCCGATCGGAATAGGTGCTGTGGAGTTTTTGCAGCTTTGGCATAGTTTCGAGACAAGGTTTGCACCAGGTCGCCCAGAAATCCACCAGCACAACTTTGCCCTGCAAATCCGCCAGCGTCTTGTCTTTGCCCTCCAGCATTTCAACAACAAATGCGGGGGCAGGTCGCGGGAATACCGGTAGCAAATAAGCCACCGGGTCTGCGTCGAATTCTAGTTTACAAGCTTTGGAACAAAAATAAAACGCCTTGCCGTTGTGTTGTGAATGGGCTTTGACTTTTTCCCACTCCGTCTCGCCGTCCTTTAAAGCGCACACGCTGCAAAGCGCCTTATCGGGGATTTGCTCGCTGGCTAAGAGCGTTGCCGAATGGGTTAAAATAATCGCAAACAAAAAGGCTATATAACGCATAAATCCTCCGTATTAAAATCCGGCAGAAAATGAAACGCCCAATCTCTCAAACCACACATACATTAAACTGACGCCGTATTGCGTGGCGTAATAATTCAGCATCAGGTGTCCGCGGTCGCCGTCGTACATCGGTCGCGCCGAAAAGCCTTTGCCCAACTCGGTCTCTATGCCAAATGGGACATCGAGTTGTTCGTCCCATTCCGAATAGTTTAAGCTGCCGTAAAAAGACGCGCGCAACTGAGGTACGTATTTACTCACCGTGGCAAAGTACGACTGCTCGCCCGACGGCGAGCCAATGCGGTCTGAGCTGGTGCCCAAGAAGAGCGCCGGGCGCGTCTCTGTCTCGGTGAATAAAAACAGCGTTACCAGCGGTCCCACCTCTTTCGCTTTGGGGTTAAATTCGACCCCAATTTGCAAGCGTTGATGCAGGCTGTAATTGGCCGTAAAGCGCCACTGCGGGCGGTCCAATGACGTGTCTACGTACCGCCCCGATAGTGTGTACTTT
>CAXGRO010000137.1:0-10924 GCA_964012055.1 uncultured bacterium | reverse complement strand
GGGTGCGGTTTGTTGAATCCGGCCAATAGCTTGGATTACGAGCCGAGCCGAGTGCCTATAGGCGAACTGGTCCTCGGAGTGTGGTTGCCGGCGGGTTTGCACGAGTTGCGCTTTGACCAGGAGGATCAGCGGCTCTTAGGGGCGTTGGGAATCAACCAACTCGAGTGGCTGCAGAGGGCGCAGGGCGAGGGGGGGACGGCGGAGGAGATGGCGATGGCGTTTTGCAATAGCGCCGGCCTGCGCATGCCGGTCTACTACGAGCCGCAGGGGTATACGCCGTACGACAAATTGCACAATTGGGCGACGCGGTCTGCGGTGGCGGCGGGGGAGGGCGAAGAGGTGCGCTTGCGGGTGCGCGGTTTAAAACAGCAGTGGGAGGGCAACGCCGGCTTTGGCGGCTATGTGATTGGCCACGAAGACTACCGCAAGGAGTTTTACGGGGCGCTGCGGCAGACCGTGGAGGTGCTAAAGGAGGAGGACGGGCAGCGGCCGGCGCTAACGGTGGGCAAGATCGACAACTATCCCTCGGTGGGGCGTTTTATGGAGGCCTTTTTTGTCGAGGGCGGCGCGCCCAATATTTTCCAGCACGAGCACTACGTCTTTCGCCACAACGTGCCGCTGGAGGGCCGGGGCTTGCAGCAGCAGTTGGACGATTTGGTCGCCGGCTACGAGCGCGTGGCGCGACGTTTGCAGGGGCGCTATGGGCAGTGGCACGCCATTGTGCAGGTGCACGAGGAGGTGCGCGAGGAAGGCATGTACTACCGCCGGCCGACGGCGGCGGAGGTTCGCGTGCAGGCCGGTTTGGCGCTGACGCGGGGGGCGTCGGGCATTGTGTATTTCCTCTACAGCTCTGGGATGGAGGAGCGGAGGGATGTGGAGGGGAATTTGCAGCGGCGCTGGATCTACAAAGGTCTAGTGGACGAGGAGGGGATGCCGACTTCTACATACGCTGCGGTGAAGGAGATTAACGAGGACTTGAGTGCCGTGGGAGCCGTATTGCAGGGGTTGCATTTTCACGGCGGTTTTTCTTCGGGGAGGCTGTTGGACAATCCGCTGGTTTTGCGGGCGGAAGAGGATTTGGAATTTGGGCTCTATGGCGACGGGGTGGCGGCGACGCACGTGTTGGTGGTGAATCGGCACACGACGGCGTCGCGGCGGGTGCGCGTTGGGGTGAGCGGGGCGGCGGTGTGGGAGGCGTTGGCGGGGGAGGCGTTGGTGGTAAGTGAAGGTGAGGTGGAGTTGGATTTGGCGGCGGGGGGGGTTGGGGTATTGCGGTTGGCGCCTTGATGGTGATATTGACAGGGTTTTGCGAGGCGGGTTAAATTATCTATCCCTTCCCCTTTGCCCCTATTTATTAGGTGTTGTAAGACTAAAGTTGGTTCTGGTTGTGGACGGTCTGGTAGAGAGCTGTCCCTCGCTCATTCTCGCCGGGCTTCTCGCCCGACTCTGAGGCCAATCCCTCTGTCCGTTGTCCTGCGGACAGGGGGATTGGAATCCGCTCTGGGACCACTTTCTACCAGACCTGCGCTATGTCTGTGTTTCTACGCAAGTTTATAAACGAGACTATGGGATAAGCTATGAGTTCATCTAGCAAAGCTAAACGGGCGAAAGGGGCTGGGGCGTCTAAGAATGGGCGGGCCAGTGCGCAGACTATGGCGGCGAGTCAGCGCGAGATTTCGGTCTCTGAGTTTTTTAGTCGCAATCGGCATTTGCTGGGGTTTGACAATCCGCGGCGGGCGCTGCTCACGGCCATTAAGGAGGCGGTCGACAACAGTCTGGACGCCTGTGAGGAAGGGGGCATTTTGCCCGAAGTGGCGGTGCATATTGAGCAATTGAACGAAGATCGCTACGTGGTGCGGGTGCGGGATAACGGGCCGGGCATTGTGAAGAGTCAGATTCCCAATATTTTTGGCAAATTGCTCTACGGGTCCAAGTTCCACCGCCTCAAGATGTCGCGCGGGCAGCAGGGCATTGGCATCTCGGCGGCCAGTATGTACGGGCAGTTGACCACGGGAAAACCCACGCGCATTGTGTCGCGCACCAGTGCGCGGCGGCCGGCGCATTTTTACGAAATTCAGATTGACACCACGCGCAACAAACCCACCATTGTGCGCGAAGACGACATCGAGTGGGAACACAGCCGCGGCACCGAGGTGGAGATTGAGATGGAGGCGCGTTATTTGCGCGGGCGCCAGTCGGTGGACGAGTACCTGCGGCAGACGGCGCTGGCCAACCCCCATTTAAAATTGTCCTACGTGGGGCCGGACGGCAGCGCAGCAGAGTACGAGAATACGGCCGGCGAATTGCCTCCCGAGGCCATAGAGGTCAAACCGCACCCGCACGGCATTGAGTTGGGCGTGCTGATGAAAATGTTGCAGGGCACGCCGCACCACACCTTGCAGGGTTTTATGACCCAGGAGTTTTCGCGCGTTTCGGTGCGCGTGGCCAAGGAGATCTGCGAGCGCGCCAGCCTCAAACCCAATACGCGGCCCAAGAGCATTGCCCGGGCCGAGAGCGACCGCCTGTTTAAGGCCATCGATGAAACCAAGCTGATGAAACCGCCCACCGATTGCATTGTACCCATTGGCGAAGAGTTGCTGCTGCGCAGTTTGCAGGAGAGCGTGGCGGGCGAGTTTTACGCCTCGGCAACGCGGCCGCCGGCGGTCTACCGCGGCAACCCTTTTCAGGTGGAGGTGGCGGTGGCCTTTGGCGGCGACATAGACGCCGAGGGGGCGGTTACGCTGATGCGTTTTGCCAACCGCGTGCCGCTGTTCTACCAGCAGTCGGCCTGCGCCATCACGCGCACCCTCATCGACACCGACTGGCGCAATTATCGCCTGAGCCAGAGCAGCGGCGCCCTGCCCACCGGGCCGCTGGTGGTGTTGGTGCACCTGGCTTCGGTGTGGGTGCCTTTTACGTCGGAAAGCAAAGAGGCCATTGCTCACTACCCCGAAATCATCAAGGAGATCCGCCTGGGGCTGCAGGAATGCGGTCGGCGGGTGGGCGAGCACATTGGGCGCCAGCGGCGGGCGGCCGAGGCGGCGCGCAAGAAATCCTATATCGAGCAGTACATCTCCCACATAGCTGACGCCTTGCAGGAGATCACCGGTGATGGGTCCCGGCGCCGCAAACAAGTGGAAAACAATTTGCAATCTATTCTGGAGAGGAGCCGCTCATGAGCACATTGCTCAAGCAGATCGAGAAGGAAGCCAAGAGCATTCGCGACAAAATTCTCAAGCGGCAAAAACCGTCCATGCGCTTTCCGCTGCGCAATTTGAGCAACGTAAAGTTTGACCCCAAGACCGGTTTTTTTGAAATGGGGCGCAAGACCAAAGAGCGCACCCTGGCCGTGGCCACGGTCAAGACCTTCGCCCAGTCGCTCAAGGTGATCGCCCTCTCCAAGACGCTAATTGAGACCGACGACATTGCCACCAAGCGCGAGGCTTACTACGTGGCCAAGGGTTGGAGCGACGAGGTGCGCTTTGGCGAGCAGGGCGAATCCGACACGGTGCTGGACGATGTGGAGGCACTCTTTAAGGTGAACCGCGAACAACTCGGTTTTGTGCCCGAGGAAAAGGGCGGCGAGGTGGCGGGCAATTTGATGGTGTACGACCACGACCGCGAGACGGGGGAAGAGTTGGAGATCGACTGCACCAAGTTTGGCTCGGGCGCCTATTCGATTCCCATCGCAGTGGAGCAATTGGGTTTTGATTCGGATGCCAAATTCATTCTGGCGATAGAGACGGCGGGCATGTTCCAGCGCCTGGTCAAACACAGCTACTGGCGCAGCGCCAATTGCATTCTGGTTTCCATGGGCGGGGTGCCGACGCGCGCAACACGGCGCTTCATCCGTCGCCTGTCGGACGAACTGTCCATTCCGGTATACGCCTTCGTCGACTGCGACCCCTACGGGATTTGCAATATTTACCGCACCCTCAAAGTCGGCTCGGGCAACGCGGCCCATATCAACGAGTTCTTCTGCGTGCCCAAGGCGCGCTTTTTGGGCGTGACACCTGAGGACATCAAACAATACGATTTGCCCACCCACAAGTTGACGGACGTGGACATAAAGCGCATTGACGACGCCTTAAAGAACGACCCCTTCGTACAGCATTACAAGAAGTGGCAGGAGGCGCTGGAGGCTTTAAAGAAAGCGGGCTACAGGGCAGAGCAACAGGCTTTTGCGGTGCACAATTTAAATCATGTGATGAGCGAGTACCTTCCGGAAAAACTAGGAAACACTAAGGCATTTTTGCCTTGATGTACAGCGATTTTGTTGACTATTTTGGGGTCCGTCGAGTATGTGTGACGGGCCTCATTTTTTGTTTGCGTAGTTATGACTTCGTAGGTCAGTAGGGGGGATTGCCTCTGGCGCTTTGTGAGTCCCAAGGGCGGCCTGCCCGGCCCCTCTCCCCCACAGCCCTGGCGGGCTGTGAGTCCCGGCCGCCCTTTGCCCCGCTGCCGCTACCCCACAAAGTGCCGCCGGCAATTCCCCCTACTGACCCTCGCTGATACAGCAAAAAAAGAATGTTCTCGTACAGGAGGAAAATGTGTTAGAAGGACGCGAAATAACATCATCTAAAGGTGCCGTAGCAGCCGGTCCTGAAGAAGCCGCCCGTATAGGGGGCCGCATTCTAGAAAGAGGTGGTAATGCTATGGACGCCGCAGCAGCAGCCAGCCTGGCCTGTGCTATGCTGGAGCCGCATACCAATGGTGTGGGGGGGTATATGTTGGCCGCTGTGGTACTAGAGGGGAAGACCGGGAAGCTGTGGTCGCTGGATTCTAATGCGCGGGCTCCGGCGGCGGCGCACGAGGACATGTACGAGATTTTGCCGCGTGCCGACGTCGATTCGGTCAATGAAAACGAATACGATTGCAGCGTAAAAGATAACGCCAATGCCTACGGGCCGCTAGCGGTGGCGGTGCCGGGGCAGATGGCAGGTATGGGCATGCTGTGGGAGCAGTGGGGAAAATTGAAGTGGGAGGAGATCGTGGCGCCGTCGCAGGCATTGCTGGAAGAGGGCTTTGCCTATGGGGAGAGGTTGACGGAATCGATTGACAAGATGGAAGGAGTGCTGCGCCAGTTTCCTTCTTCGGTAGCGCATTTGATGCCGCAGGGGAAAAAGCCTGGGGCAGAAGACATTTGGCACAGGCCGGACATGGAGAAGACGCTGGCGCGGTTGGCGGCGGCGGGTTGGTGGGATTTCTACCAGGGGGAGTTGGGGCGCACAATAGCCGATGCCCTGCAGCAAATGGGCGGGATGTTGACGCGGCAGGACATGGCCGACTTTGAGCCCCGTTTTAGCGAGCCATATGCGGTGACCTATCGAGGATCTGAGGTCTATGGGGCCATTTTGCCCAACGGTTGTTTGAGCAGTTTGCAAATGTTGCAAATGTTGGAGTGTTTTGCGCCGCTGGACGACGATCAGGTGCTCTACTGGCACCGCCTGGCCGAAGTACTAAAGTTGGGGTGGCGCGATCGGCTGCTCTACGTGGGAGATCCGGACTATGTCGACGTGCCCATCGAACGGCTCTTGAGCAAGGACTATGCGGCCGGACGGGTGGAGACGTTAAAGCAGTTTCCGGAACTGGTGGATCGGTCGGGGTGGGGGCTGTCTTCCGCGTCACTGCCGGAGACCCTGCATCTGTCCGCCGCCGACGCAGAGGGCAATGTGGTGTCGGCCACTATTACCCAGGGCGGGGCGTTTGGCTCGTGCGTTACGGTGCCGGGAACGGGCATTGTTTTGGGGCACGGCATGTGCCGCCTGGACCCGCGGCCGGGGCGGGCTAATTCGGTGGCGCCGGGCAAGCGGCCGCTCAACAATACGGCGCCCGTAATCGCGCGTACCCCGGAGCGCGACATCGCCGTCGGCATGCCGGGCGGGCGGCGCATCATCAGCGTGGTGCCGCGCATGGTGGAGCGCATGGTGGATTTTGGCGCCGGTGCTTTGGCGGCGGCCAGCGCGCCGCGCATGCACGTGACCAGCGAGGAACCGGTGGAGGTGCAGGACGTGCTCGACGACGGCATTGTACGGGGGTTGGAGAAAGTGGGGCACCGGATCAAGCGGGTAGAAAAAGTGGGCAATGCGGCGCACATCGCCGAATTTTTTAAGGCTGGTCGCAAGGTGCGGGCGGGCGGCAATACCTGGGCGGCAGGGGTGGAATAGGCGATGGTTCCCGAGCACCACACGGTTATTGTTATAGGCGGCGGGCCGGGCGGTTTGCCGCTGTGCGCGGTTTTAGGAGGGTGGCATCCCCACTATCGGGGTAGCCGCATGTTGAGCATGCGCTATGCGCAATTGGCGGCCTACCTGGAGCAGGTAAGCGGCACTTTATTGGGCATGGACATGCGGGGGCTGGTGCGGGCTGGCCTGCCGCCGGCAGACCTTTTTCGCCTGCTGCACCACCCGCGCCAACTTTTTGAGGAGATGGACCAGATAGCCATGGAGTTTCGCCGCGGCGATCCCATCGACTATTTGTTGATTACGCAAGAAGAGGTGGGCGGGCTGTGGAATAAGGCGCCGCAAAATTTGCTCACCCTATCGCCGGGGCAGTGGATGGAATTTGCCTTTTACCCGCTGGCGCAGTACGCCCAGGAGCAGGGCCTAGACATCGACGTTAACGCGCTCATTTCCAAAACAAATCTCATCGATTACTACCACCAGGTACCAGCGCGCTTTGCCCAGGAAAACCACATTCACACGCACGAGAAGGTGGTGTGCATCGAACCGCACGATAAGGGGTTTTTGCTCACCGGCTGCGACGTGGGTACCCAAACCCAGCGCCAGTACACCTGTAAATACCTGGTTTATGCCGCCGGCCAGCGCTGCATTTTGCGCCGCCTCGACGTGCCCGGCGAAGACCTGCCGCTGGTGGCCGACTACTACGACAAGCCCGAGGACTTTGCCGGCGAGCGTGTGCTGGTGGTTGGGGGCGGGCGCTCGGGCGATTGGGCGGTGACCGAACTGCACGACGCCGGCAAGCAGGTCTACTATGCCATGCGCCAACAGCCCGAGGTGCACTGGCGGCTGATCGGCGACAGCCGCCACGGCCTGCCCTATTACGCCCGCATCGCCGAGATTTTGGAGAGTGAGTCGCCGCGCCTACAGGTGTTTTACAACGCCCGCGTAAAAGAAATTGGGTCCGGCGGCAAGGTTGTTTTGTCGGGGCAAGGGGAAGAGGAGATGCTGGAGGTGGACCACGTGGTCAAGGAGATTGGCGGCGAGGCCGACTATTCTATTTTTAAGGATTTTCCGCCATTGCAATTGTACGAGAAATACGACAATTACCGTTTTCAAGTGCATCAAGTAAAGACCCATGCCCACAATTTTGAGTCGGTCGATATACCCAATTTGTATATGGGCGGGTATCTGGCGGCAGGTTTGGGCCTGGTGGTGATTGCCATGCACGGGACGACGTACGCTATTGCGGGGGATATTTTGCAAAAGGAAGGGCGGTTGTGAGTTGTTTGGCGCTGGGAATCGATATAGATTGATAGTACTGGGCGGGCTTGGTCTGTTGGCGGCGGCCGGCAAGCCCCTTACCGAAATTAGTAAAAAGATGACCTGTGTACAAGAAATAATTAAAAACTCCCAATTTGCCATCTTCCTCCTAATCGCTTTAATGGCAAAAGCCGGCCAGGGCCAAGCGGACCCCGACTCGACGGAAACCTTCCCGGAAAAAGTGCAATATCGGGTTACGGCGGAAAAATTGGCGACCCTGCCGGGCAAAGTGGTGTACGCGCCGTTTTTTGTAACATTCTACGCAACTAGTCAGCTGGCCGAGGCCGTTTGGGAAAAGCGAGCACTCGATCGACTTAAGGGATGGTTGACCACGGCGGACGGGCGCGCCGCAACGCGGGTGCGCTATCCGTCGTTGGGGTATATGGAAAACGATCTGTTTAAACCGCACAAATGGAAACCCATGTACCCGGTGCCGGCGTTTGAAAATTTAACCCGGCGCGACGCCTTTTGGGGGGCTCAAATCGTCACGTCGTTTAGCGAAGCGTAGATAGAGGTGGCCGTGTCCACGGGGGAGTATTCCAACGCGGCGGCTGCGGAATACTTTGCCGCTATTTGCGCCAGCGGCGCGATATGATCGGGCTCTATTGGTTTGCGCGGGTCAACGTGCTGGATCGATTTGAGTTGGAGGGTGGGCAAGTGCGGGGAGTAGACCTGGCCGTACAGCGTGGCTACGCCTCCGGCGTGGCCACGCGCTACCAGATGGAACTTCGGTCGCTCGGCGCAGGAATCTTGGCCAGCGAAGAGCGCGGCGAGCCCTATATAGATTTGGCGGCGGAGTGGCGTGAACACGAGTACCTCGCCATCTCCTTTTTGCCCCGGCGTCCCGATTATAAAGTAAAACCCGTAGTCCTTTATCTGCGGGCAGGGGGCGACGAGTGGGAAATTAGCGGTTTGCGGCGTTTGGATTGAGTTGTTATTGCCAGCCGCGAAATTTAAAACCGCCGTCGACGCGCAGCACTGTGCCGGTAATGTAATCGGCCGCGTCCGAGCACAGGAATGTGGCGGCGCGGCCGATGTCTTCGATGCGGCCCATGCGTCCCCAGGGCAATTTGGCGCCCTCTTCTTCGATCTGCTCGTCTGAGGTGTATTTGCGCTCGCCGGGCGTGTCGATCCATCCCGGCTCGATGGTGTTGACCCGAATGCGGTGCGGGGTCAGCTCGTTGGCGATGGTGGCGCCCATGTGGTTGAGGCCGGCCTTGGCGGCGTTATAGGCCAGGGAGGTGGACACCGGGATGGAGGCGTGCACCGAACTGATGAAGAGCAGGCAGCCTCCCTGGCCCTGGGCCACCATTTGGCGGGCGCTGGCCTGGGCGGTGTGGAAAACGCCCCACAAGGTGACGTCTAATGTGCGCTGCATGCCTTCAATGGTCATCTCCAAAAAAGGTTGCCTGATGCTGTAGGCGGCATTGCACACGGCGATGTCCAGGTGGCCGAGTTGTTCTACGGTGGCTGAAACCATGTGGTCGATGGCAGACCGATCGGCCACATTCGCCTGAATGGTGATGGCCTGCCGGCCCATATTGCGGATGTCTGCCGCCACCGCTTCGGCTTCGTCCGGGTGGGTGCGGTAGTTGACCGCGACGTTTGCTCCGGCCCGCGCCATTTCCAGGGCGCAACCGCGCCCGATGCCGCGCGATGAGCCGGTGATCAGGGCTACCTTTCCCGTTAGATCTATCATAGAAAATCCCTTTTTGTCTTGTGACAATGCAATTAGAGGAATTGCCGGCGTTAAATATCCCACCGACAGGGGCCGTGGGCAATGGTTGGACGTCGTGCTTCTCCAGGTTTATTCGACCAAGTGGTCGAATAACCGACCACTTGGTCGAACGCGCACAACTCGCTGACCTACAGAGATATAAGCGGTGATCGTCTGCTCGGCAAGGTGGACAGTCGACCAAATTGTCAGAGATAACGCCGTGTATCGAGTGGTTATACACTTCCGATATCCTTCTCTTAAATAAAATAAAAATAGATATTTATGATTTTCTTAGAGAGGCGGGAGAAATATGGTACGATCTTTGCGATAATCTTTCCGCAAACAAATTCCAACAGGACGGCAGACTATGAAACCGACAAGCGATTTATCGGATAAAGAATTGCTGAAGAAAGCCGCCGCCGACAGCACTTACTTGGCGTTGCTGGTCAAACGCTATCAGGCGCCCCTGTTCAGGTTTATTTATCGTTTTGTGGGGCGGCGGGAATTGGCCGAGGACCTATTGCAGGAGACGTTCTTGCGCTGCTTAAAAAACCGCCACAAATTTACTGCCATCGAGCACGTGTCCACCTGGCTCTACACCATTGCCGCCAATTTGGCCAAAACCGAGTTGCGCCGGCGCAAGCGCTGGACGCAGGTGCTCATCGCCACGGAAGCGGAGGAGGGCGTGGAGTTCTACCAGTCGGTGGACGCCGATCGCCTGCCCGACGAGCAGGCGGATTTTGGCTGCGCCAACAACTTGATCGCCCAAGCCATTGAACGCTTGCCGCAGGAGTGCCGCCAGGCCGTGACGCTACGCGACGTGCAGGGGCTGTCCTACGACGAGCTCGCCCGCCTCAGCGACTGCCCACTGGGCACGGTTAAATCGCGGGTCAACCGGGGGGCGCGCCCGGTTGCAGGTCGATCTGCGCGGTTTGGCCGCCGAAGTATTAGGTTGGGCGCCGCTGGGCGAGATTTTTTAAACGATGTTTGAAGTGAGGTAGTACATGAGCAAAATTTTATGCGGCCGCGCCCTGGCATTGGGCGTGGTGCTGTCTTTTGTTTTGGCGGGGTGCGGGGCGACTAAATTGACCAGCCAGTGGCGCGACCGCGAAATTGCCATCGACGGAGCCGACGCCGACTGGTACGACGCCAAGATCCACATCGACAAAACGCCGGTGGACATTGGAATTATCAACGATGGTGACTATTTATATGTGTGTTTAACTTCGGCCGACCGCACCACGCAGATGCAAATTGCGCGCACGGGGTTTACCCTGTGGTTTGATCCGGGGGGCGGCAAGGGCAAGAAATTGGGCGTGCGTTTTCCGCGCGGCATGCGCGGACCCGAAATGTGGACGATGCGCGATTTGCGGCGGGGCCCGGGGCCGGATCCGGGACAACTGGAAACGATGTTCGACCAGGTGTTATTGCAAGGGGAAATGGAGATCCTAGGACCAAAAAAAAAACAGAGCAGACGTCTGGCGACGGGGCGGGAGAGCGGCCCCGACGTCCGGGCGGCCTACGACCGGGGGCGCCTGGTCTACGAATTGAGAATGCCCTTGGCCCAGGGCGATTTTGCTTTAGGCGTGGAAAACGGCGCAACGGTGGGCGTTGGTTTTACGACGCCGGAACGGAGCGGCGCAGGGCGGGGCGGCAGACCGTCTGGTGGTTTGGGTGGGGGCGGCATGGGCGGCGGTTTTGGTGA
>CAXGRO010000136.1:0-10947 GCA_964012055.1 uncultured bacterium | reverse complement strand
TTGGAAAAACTGACGCGCGATGACCTGGTGGTGCTGGAACTGTCCAGCTTCCAATTGCAGGACCTGGAGCGCAGTCCGCATTGGGCTGTCGTGCTGAATGTGACTGAGGACCATCTTGATTACCACGCCGACCGCGACGAGTATGTTAAAGCCAAGCGGCCGATATGCGCCCACCAGCAGGCGGGGGATGTGGTAGTTTACAATGGCGACTGTTCGCACTCGGCGCAATTGGCCGGCGCCAGCGCGGCGCAGCGGCGTTTGACATTTAGTGTTTGCCGCGAAGTGGAGGCTGGCGTTTGGAGCGACGGCGCCGCGCTGTACTGGCGTTCCGAGAGGGGCAGCGTCGCCTGCCAACTTTGCGCCGTGGAAGAAGTGCGTTTGCCGGGGCTGCACAATTTGGAGAATGTAGCGGCGGCGGCTACGGCGGCGGCGGCGGCGGGTGCCTCGGAGGCGCAAATTGCCGTTGGCATAAAACGCTTTAAGGGCTTGGAACACCGCCTGGAGGAGGTGGGTGAGAGGGATGGCGTGCGCTATTACAATGATTCGCTGGCGACTACTCCGGATGCAGCCATTGCCGCGATTGGGGCTTTTGGCGAGCCCGTAATTCTCATCGCCGGCGGTTCGTCAAAAGGGGCCGACTTTTCCGACCTGGGTAGGGTCATCGTCGGGAGGCAGGTGAGGGCGGTTATTTTGCTGGGAGAAGAGGCCGGGCGTATTGCAGCGGCCGTTGAGCGGGTGGGCGCATACGCCGGCGAGATTGTGCGAGGGGCGGACATGGCCGCGGCCGTGGCTGCGGCGCGCCGCAGGGCCCGCCCCGGCGACGTGGTGCTCTTGTCGCCGGGGTGTGCCAGTTTTGGTTTATTTTCCGACTATAAAGATCGGGGAGACCAGTTTAAACGCTTGGTGTTGGCCTAGCGCGAAAGCGGCTATTCAACTTATTTGAGCAACATCATCTGCTTGGTCTGTATAAAGTCTCCAGCCTGCAATCTATAGAAATAGGGGCCGGCGGCGAGTCCGTCGGCGTTAAAGGAAATTTTGTAGGCGCCCGCCTGCATGTGGGCGGAGACCAGATTGGCGACGCGCTGACCCAGGCTGGAATAGAGGTCCAGGCGCACCCTGTCGGCCTGTGGCAGGGTAAAGGCGATGATGGTTTCCGAGTTAAAGGGGTTGGGATAATTCTGCGCCAGTGCCACCGTGCGCGGCAGCGCCGCTTCGTCGATTTTCTCTATAATTGTAAGTATTTGGTTGGGCCGGCCCGGAGTGCCCCTGGGCACCGAGGCGCCCCAGCTTTCGGGCAGGGCGTTGTCGAGGCCGGGCTGCAAGAGCGACAGAGTGGACCCTTCGCCGTCGGCTGCGGCCGGCCACGGCTCGTCGTCGTCGAACACCAGCGAGTCCACCATGGCGCCGGTGGCGTCGTAGAGGCGCACTAATTCGCCGCCGCGGCTCAGGCCAAAACCAAAATTGCCGACAAAATTCTCCACCTGCGGATAGGCTTGCTGGAATTGGAAGGAGTCGCGGCACAGCACCAGAAAACCGTCGGGGGCGATAATGGTTTTGCCGGGGATTTTATAAGGCCGCACGTCTTCTCCGTCGTTGAGCACCCAGCCCGAGACATCCACTGGCACCTGGTAGCCGTTGTAGAGTTCGACCCAATCCCGGGTAGCTAGGTCGTCTGGAGAGTTGTAGTTGATTTCGTTGATGACGATGCGGTTTAAGTACAGGTCGTCGGCGGTAAAGTGGGCGGTTAGGGTGATGTCGCCCTGCAAATCGATCGAGGTCGAGGCCAACTCGGGTTCCAGCGTGCCGCTCCAGCCGGCAAAGCGGTAGCCCGGGCTGGGCAAAGCGGTTACCTGGATGGGGACTCCCTCAAAGTAGACGCCGCTCCAGGGAAAGGCGGTAACGTCGAGGCTGTTTAATTTGACGGTGCCGGAGCCGGGCTCGGCGATGTTGAGTTCCACTGTTACGGTGTCGGCAATGCCGAAATGGTCCATGATGAAACCGCGCAGGTGGAAGGGCCGCTCGACGGCGTATTGCGCCTGTTCGCGCAGGTTGCGGTTCCAATTGTCGTGGTCGCCGCCCCAGCGGTCAAAGTGGAAGGGCAGTTCCGGTTCGATCACCGATTTCATTCGGTCGATGGTTTGCGCCACTACCTCGGGTAAGAAGATCGAATTCATCTGGTCGGCGCTGCGGTTGGCGTAGTCGTTGATAAACGATTGGTTTTTGAACAATTGGCGGATCAGAAAGGTGGTCCAGGCCGGGTAGCTGCCCGGCCCGTTGGGGTTGGTGGCCATTTTGAGGGTGTTGTGGCGCACGCCGCCGGAGGCGCGCCCCAGGCCCCAGTCGATGTCAAAGAGCATCCAGCGCCACTTGCCGTCAGGCGTTTTGGGGCGCCAGAACTTCATGTTGTTGCCCAGCCAGTCGACGTTGCCCAGGTAGATTTCGGCGGCCATGTAGGCGACAAAATGGTCCATGTGCATCTGCGTTTTGATGTATTCAAGATGGGCCGGGTCGCTCAGGTCGTTGTCGGTCATAAAGTCGATCATTGCGTTGTAGTGCTCGGCGTCGCCCTCCACCACCACGGGCGGCGGCGAGCGGTGGTAGAGTTCCAAAATGTCGACGTTGTTGGGGTCGACGCCGTGGTGCGAGGCCAGGTACTCTTCGTTTTGTTTCTCGCGCAGGTTGTGGATGCCCCAGTAGGCGCCGTTGAGGTAGACGACGACCGGCCGGTAGGCCATCAGGTCGACGTCGAGGTCTTCGACCAGGGCCTGGTTTAACTCGTCGCGGAAGAGGGTGGAGTGTTCGACTAGGTCGCGGCCCGAGTTGCGCAGTACCAGGGAAGTGTATTCACGCATGGGCCGGTCGGGAAATACCGGGTATTCGATTTGCTCGTAGCCGTACTGGCTGCGGGCGAAGAGGGCCATGCCCTTGCGCGGGTAGGTGCGCCCCGCCAGCCCGATGATTTTGACGCCGGCGTCGATGCTAAAACCGAGGACGCTGTTGGGCTCAAAAAATTCCACGTGTATGGGCCGTTCCCAGTCCTCGCCGTAATTGGCGTTGTAGCGTTTGCGCTCGTAGGTCTCGTTGGTGCCCTCGACGTAAATGCCAATTTTGTCGTCAAAGAAGTAGTCGGGGTGGGTCGACAGCGACATCACCGGCAGCTCAAAGGTGCGCCCCACTAGGTAGGTGTGGGTGCTGACCGGCCCCGGTAAAAGTCCGGCGCCGTAGGCGCGGGCCCGGACCACGGCGGTGCTGTTGATGGCGATCGGCTCGGTGTAGAGCGTCATGGCGACACTGTCGGCCGGGCTGGCGCCGTCGAGGGTGTAGTAGATGCGTGCCTCGGGCTCGTCTGCCGACAGGGTGACGAGGGTGCCGTCGTGGTGGAAGCCGCCGGGCGGGTCGACTAAGACGGCGCCGGCAAAGGTGGTAAAGCCTTCGGTGGTATTGGCCGCTCCTGGTGTGGAGGTGGAGAATATGCGCCATTCTTGGTTGCCGTCGGCGTTGCGGCCCCAGGAAAAGTCGGTGGGGATTTCATCGCCTTCGATCTGGTCGACCAGTTCGCCCAGCGGGTTGGTGAGGAAGAGGGGTTCGCCCCCTGCCCTGATTCTAAAATTGGTGTGGGCGGTGCTGGGAAAGTGGAGAAAATCGGGAATGCCGCGCGCCGCTGGTGGCGCATTTTTCAGTCCCAAGGTGAGCAGGGGAAGGACCGAGATGTGGTGTACGGCGGAGAGGGCGTGCACTTGAATGGCCAGGGTGTTTTGTCCCTCGACGAGCAGGTTTTGCACCTCCCCCAGGTCGAAGGCTTCCGGTCCTTTGCTGCTGTTGTCTAAGGCGATTTCGTCAAATGCCGGAGGGGTTCCCACCTGGCCGATGTTGGCGCGGGCTACTTCGCTGCCGTTGAGATAGGCGACAAAGGCGTCTTCGTATTCGAGATGCAAGAAAGCGCGCAGTATGGCGTTGGGGTCGGGTATGTCAAAGGTGGTTCTAAAATAAAGTGACGTCTGGTTGTTGGGGCTGATTTTGCGCGGTATTACGGTGGCGTCGTCGTCTCTATAACCAAAGCGGCTGGGGCCGGACAACCAGGAGGAGGCATTGAATTGTGGTTGGTACCAGTCGGCCGGGGGGGCTTCGAGGCCGATGAAATAGTGCCATGTGTTGCCGGCGGCCAAGATGGTTTCCCAGTGGTCGGGGATGTTGCTGCGGTCTTTGCCGGAGGCGAAGATGAGGCGGTGTTGTCCGGGCTGGATGACGCCGTGCGGCAGTACCCATTTAAAGGGCTCGTCGGGGTCGTCAGAGAGGCCGTAGCCGGTGAGGTCTATGGGATCGGCGGTGGGGTTGTAGAGTTCGATCCAATCGACAAAGTCGCCGTCTTCGTCGGCGATGGTGCCGGTGTTGGAGGGCATGAATTCGTTGATCAGGGGGCCGGTTGGGTCTTGGGTGAGAGCGGGGTTTGTGGTGAAGAGGATTATGGCGAGGGCGGGTAATAAGGCTTTTTGGCACAGATGTTTCATCTTGTTTCCTGTTTGTATATGGGCTGTGGTGGGGTATCTGTGGATAGAGTGTGTACCACATAACATAATATAATATAAAAAAATGGGTTGTACTAGAGTGATTTATCTGGTGGTCCTAGTTGTATTGGGTGTTTTGTCGGAGTTTTGGGGGGTGGGATTGTTATGTGGACGGTCCGGAAGGGGAGGGGGCCCTCGCTCATTCTCGCCGGGCATACATGCCCGGCGAGAATGAGCGAGAGGCCACCCCCTAACCGCTTTACAGGCAAACGCCCGTCTTTTAACTACGATTATAAAACGCAAGATGCAGAACTGCGCGAAAACTAAATATTGTAGAGCTGTCCCGGAAGGTGCAGGCCGCACTCCTTTTTGTCGTCGGCGTCGACCTGGTTGTTCTGGTTGAACCAGCGCCAGCGTCCGGCGCGCTTTTCCTCGCCCGGCAGTGTTGGCGTGGAGCAAATGACGCAGCCAATGCTGGGGTAGCCCTGGGCGTAGAGCGGGTGGGTGGGAATATCGTTGGCGGCAATGTATTCGAGCAGTTGGTCTTCGCTCCAGTCGGCCATGGGGTTGAGCTTGAGAATTTTGCGCTGGTTGCCGTATTCCAACACCAGGCTGGCTTTGGAGGTGGTATCGCGGCGGAATGAGGATTGGTCGCGGCGCACGCCCGAAATCCAGCAGTCGGCGGTTTTCATCAACTCGTTGTGGGGGCGCTCTTTGCGCACCTGGCAGCAATATTCTTGCAGAGGCTTGGAGTCGAAGAAGAGGTACTCGCCAAAGCGCTCGATCATGGAGTCGATTTGGGCGGGATCGGGTTTGCAGACTTCGACGGTGCAATGGTAGCGGGCTTTGACCTGGTCGATGAACTGGTAGGTTTCGGGGGGCAGGCGCAGGGTGTCGAGGGTTGCGATGCGCAGAGCTAACTGGCGTTCGGCGACCATGTGGATCATGGCGACGCCAGTGTTTTGGAAACTGGTTTCTAAAATGGCGCGCTGCGGGAAGGTCTGGCTGGCCCAGGTGAGGATTTCCTCGGGGGATAGGCTGTCGAAGTCCAGGTCTTCTATATAGGACTCCAGGCGCTGGTTGTGGAGTTCGATCTCGCGTTTTTGGGGAGAGAGCTCCGCTTCTTGTCGTTTGAGTTGTGCTTCAGTCATAATTTATAATCATTAATAAATGATATAATAATATACACGCTCAGAGCGATTTGCAAAGATTGCAGATGTGCGCAATTATGGCAAAGAGCACTCAGAGAATACAAAAAATTTAAAAAATATCCAGTAAAACTTATTTTTTGCTTGACATTGTTCAGATAGCGGGAGTTCTTTGTTTCAAACGCAGAAAGCGAGTTGGGAAATAACTAAATTATGACCCATACCATTCTCTTTTAACTTATAACGTTGCGATGAAGCTGCATACCTCAAAGCACCGGCCATGTCTGCCATTACAGGGCAGATACGGCACGCCCACTTTCCGTCACCAGGGGACGAGTAAGTGGCATTCCCTCTCTAAAATCGGAGGGAATTGTGCGGTGCGGGTATGCTCTCCCGCTGCAAAGCGAGATTCGGGTGCGGGCGGCAAGGGGTTTAACGGTATGCCGCTCGGGCCTGCAGCTCGGGAAAATTCCACAGGCTGAGAAAGTACAAAGAAATCACTTTCGCGCCGCAGGGAATTTTCCCTGCGGTTTTTTTGTTGAGCTGCGGGTCCTCACCAGAGAGGATCCGCAGCTCTTTTTTTTGCAGTGGCGGTTACTTCCGCTAAAAACCTGCATCCAAAAGGGGAGGAGGATGAGCTATGGAAAGGATCGACCGCCTGGTGCAGGGTCGCACCACCTTTGCCATTGCGCACCGGCTGTCGACGCTGCGCAGCGTCGACCGGCTGGTGGTGGTGGACGAGGGCAAAATTGCCGAAGTGGGCACGCACGAAGAACTCATGCAATTGCAGGGGCGGTTCTACAATTTGGTGCACACGCAGCGGCAGACTTCGGCGCTGATGGCGGTGAGCGGGTAATTGGGGCTTGCTATTGTCCCGTTTACTATGAAAATTCATAAGAGTCGAATTTATATTAAGGGAGGTATGCTTTGGTAGCCGACAAGACCAAACACGACGGCGCCGCCGGCAACGGCAAGCCGGATCAGAACTGGGCGATTACGCCCATTGAGGTGACGCACCCGGAAGAAGTGGATATCAATAAGATTTGCCTCTTTCGCGAGCCGGCCTGGGTTTTGCGCATGACGATTGAGGACGATCGCTCTTACGTAAAAGTCAAGATTGTGCGCGCGGCGCCGCTGTCGCACCCCGATAAGTACATCTCTTTCCTCGACGGCAAGGACGAGGAGGTGTGCATGGTGGACAATCCGCGCGATTTAGATGAGGAGACGCAGCAGATCATCAGCGAAGAGCTGGACCGGCGCTATTTGACGTCTATTGTCGATCGGGTCAATTCGGTGCGCAACGAGTACGGCACGTCCTACTGGGAGGTGGAAACCAATAGGGGGTCGCGCGAGTTTGTGGTGCAGAATGTGTCGGAGAATGCGCAGTGGTTCGGGGATTATCGCTTGTTGTTGGTGGATGTGGATGGGAATCGGTTTGAGATTGAGAATTTGCAGGCGTTGGATCGGCGGAGTTTGGGGTTTGTTGAATTGGTGATTTAAGATGTGGCCGTGCGGGCGCTGGCGATGAGCCAATTGCCCTTTTGGTCGCAGGCGGCGTAGTACATGCGGTAGGTGCCGTCGTCTAGTTGGGCCAGGGACATGTCTTCGGCGTGGACGCAGTCGAGGCCTTGGCCGTCGTAGCCTTCGCCTTCGATGGCGAGGGGGCCGCGTTGCCAACTCAGGCCGTCGGTTGAGTAGGCAGTGTAGATGCGGGAGCGGAAGCCGGCGATGTCGGAGGCGATGGAGGCGGCGGCGAAGTCGGCGCTGAGGCCATCCTCTACGGCGTCGGGGTTGAGGCTGGGGTGGGGGGGGGCGGGGGTGCCCGGGGGGACGTCTTGCCAGGCGGAGTAGAACATAGTCCACTGGTTGGCGCCGGTGGCGGCGGGGATGACTTCGGCGGCGGAAAAGCCGCCGCTTTCGTGTGGTTCTGATGAGGGTTGCATGCGGTAACCCGATTCCCATTCAAAGTTGAGGCCGTCGGTGGTGACGGCGCTGACGATGCCATCGGAAACGGGCGGGGCGCTCAAGGGGCCGCCGGGGCCAAAGTCGATGCTGCAGCAGTAGAGGCGGGCGCGACCGTCGGGCAGGGGCAGGTAGCGGGGGGCGCGCACGTTGCCGCGGTTTTGCAGGCGGATGCCCTCTTCGTGTTCCCATTCCAACATATCGTCGGAGACGGCGCTACAGATTACGGTGGGGCGGTCGGCGGTGCCGCGCGCCTCAAAGTACATGCGCCAGCGGCCGTCGGGGCAGGCGGCGATGGTAGGGGCGAGCAGGCGCAGGCTCATGTGGTCCAGGTCGGGCTGCGGGGCGACGCGGATGCCCGGTTCGGGGGTAAAGTTGAGGCCGTCGTCGGAGACGGCGCTGAGGATGTAGCCCTGGCAGGCGGGGTAGGGTTTGTCGGGGCCTATGGCGGTGTAGAATAGGCGGAATTCTCCGGAGGGGAGGCGCGTGACGCCGGGGGCTTGTACTTTGGCCTGGTCGAGGGGGCGGGAGCCCTGGACGCGGGGGGCGGCTTCTTTCTGCCATTGCGTACTTATGCTCATAATTTATCTGCTCGGAGTTTATTCTTCTTCCAATTCTTCAAAGGAAGATGAGGCGGTCGCTGTGTTTGTGGTTTTTTGGGGGTGTGGCGTTTGGTTGAGTCGTATTGGCATTTTTGGCGAGTGATATACGGTTCTTGTGGGGAGTTGTCAAGGTTATATAATGGCGTTTGCCTAGGGCGTGGCATGGGGGGACCGTTTATCTTGGACACACGTCTTTCTGGGACCACCCTCTTACCTACCGTCCCCCACCAGAACCAACGTCAATATTTCATTTCTCCGAAATAGCAAAAAGCATATTGCGGCTGGCAACGTAAAGAACTCCATCCCTGGCCACCTGCGTCGTATACACCGCACTCCCCATATTCACCTCGTGAATGAGCTCCATCTTCTCGCCCGTCTTGAGCACTGCCACATCGCCGTCCTCATCGCCGATGTAAATTTTGTCGTCGGCGACAAAAGGCGAGCCCCAGATGGCCGCAAACGTATCGTATTTCCAGTGCTGGGTGCCGGTGGCCGCGTCGAGGCAGTAGACAAAACCGCTCAAATCGGCGGTGTAGAGCAAACCGTCCTGGATGGCCACTGTCGACATGGTGCGGTTGAAGTTTTTGCCGCCAAAATGCCAGACGGCGCCCGTTTTGGTAATGTCGCCCTTTTGCGAGGCGTCGATGGCCCACAAGTGGCCGACGCCCTCGCCGTGCTCGGGGTCCTGGCCGACGGCCAGGTAGACCTTATTGTCGTAGAAGACGGGGGTGGAGATGATGTTGTTGCGCGAGCCGCGGCCGCCCAATTCCCACTCCGAATCTTTGGGGTTTAAGTCGAATTTCCAGATGAGGTCGCCGCTTTGGGGGTCGAGGGCGTAAACCCAGCCGTCGCCGCCGGGGAAAATTACCTGGCCGGCGCCGTTTATTTCGCCGTAGGCCGGGTTGGACCACTGGCCGTGCAGGATGTTTTCGCCGGGCAAGTCGCTCTCCCATACCAGCTCGCCGGTTTGCATGTTGAGGGCGATAAAACTGGGGGCGAAGGGCGAGGGAATGTGCACGTGGCCCTCGTCGACGCCGTTGCTGGTGATTATAAAGAGCAAATTGCCCACGCCGATGGGGGAGCAGGTGGCCAGGTTGTGGGGGAAGACGTCGAGCTCGGCAATCATATCGTACGTCCAGATGAGGTCGGCGTCGATGGCGGTGGTGTCGGGCTCGGCGGTGGCGGGGCCATCGTTTTCGCCGTCGCGGAAGCCCTCGGTGTCGATGCACACCACTTCGCAGCGGTTGGAGATGTAGTAGAGGCGGTCGTCCTGGATAAAGGGGGTGGAGCAGACGCCCTGTTGCGGCCAGTCGTTGACGCGGCCGGCCGGCAGTTTGGCGTGGCTGGACTGCCACAAGAATTGGCCGTCGGCGGCGTTAAAGGCCATGACGACGCCGCGGTCGCCCTTGTGTTTGGGGTTGCGCTCGGCCTGGTTGTTGGTGCCGATGAAGATTTTGTCGCCCATCAAGAGGGGGCCGGCGTAGGTTTGGGAGCCGAGCTGGGCGGTCCATTTGATGTTTTGGCCGCTGGCCGGGTCCCATTGCGTGGGCAGGTTTTTTTCGGCGGAGACTAAATTGCGCGATAGGGAGCCGCCCCACATGGCGGTTTCGTCGGCCTGGGCAAGGGAACTGCTCAGCAAGAGGAGGGCGAGGCCGAGTTTGAGTAATGGGCGGCCATTGAGACGACGTGCCGATTTGTCGGAGTGAGTCACTTCGGAGGCGTCGGGCTGTATTGTGTACGAGTTGGGCGATTTGCTTCTATATATCATGTTGAACTCCGTTACCAGATTTTTAGGTTGTCGTAGTAGACGTCGACGGGAGAATAGCCGTAGATGCCGGGGCTGCCGCTACGGTTGGGCAGGGGGTCTTCGGCGGTGAGGGTCCAGGCCTGGGGTTCCGTCTGGTCGCGGGGCCACACTTTGCCGCGGATGAGGGCTTTGCCGTCCTTTATTTCGACCTGCATTTTCACGGTGTACCAGACGTCGGGATCCCAGGCAAAATCGATGGTTTTGGCCATGCGCAATTCGGCGGCCCAGGTGCGGATTTGCAGGCGCTGGTGGTTGCCCTGCAGGTCGAGGGTGTAGCGGTTGGCGATCAGCCCCATGTCGGGGCGGCGGCGGCCCTTCTTAGTGCCCAGCAGATCGGCCTGGATAGTGTAGTCTTTGAGGTTGGGGGGGCCGAGGTAGACGTTGGAGCGGTGCAGGCCGAAGGGGGCGGGGGTTTTGACCAGAACGCGGTTGCCGTCTAGGTCGCGGACTTTAAATTTGCTGCCGGCGCCCACCCAAAAGGCGGGGTTTTTGTCGAGGGCGACATTTTCGAAGTCTTCGGACCAGGGCAGGCGGGGCACGGCGCGTACCCGAGCAGTACCCTTGAGGTCGCCGAGAGTGGACACTACTTTGCCGGCCTGGCCGCCGTTCTCCTCGTCCAGTTCCAAATTCCCCTTATTGTCGATCTCACCCATTAGGCCGTCGAGCGACCACTGGGCGTCGGTGTCGCCGATAAGGCGCCCTTGGGCGTCATAGGCGCGCACGGCGAATTGCGTTTTGGCACCGGGCTGGGCCAGCACTTCGGTGGGCCAGACCTGTAAGTGGGCGGGCGCGGCGTCGGCCGGGGCTTGTTCCCTGGGATAGGTGAAGGCAGAGGCGTCGGCGGCAAAATCGGCGCTGGGATCACCCAGGCAAAAGAGACCGGCTTCGGTGGCCAGGTAGAGGCGGCCGTAGGGCACGGCGGG
>CAXGRO010000135.1:0-11050 GCA_964012055.1 uncultured bacterium | reverse complement strand
CACAGCGGTGTATCGGCCGGCCAATGGTACTATAGGTATCCCACCCCACCTGGTGATGGCGGCCGGGAGTCAATTGTAATGTGGTGCGAGGCAGGCTCTTTCTCTGCTCGTGCAAGAGCACCTCATCAGCTGTGGGCTGCGGTGCGATGCGGTGTGCAACTGGGGGGGCGACGCGAAAAACAGCCGGGATATTGCGGCCGACGCAATAAGCGCCGGCCAAGGCGTTGGCCAGAGCGGTCAATTCGTCATGAATCAATTGGGCGGGGCTGTCCGCCGCGCGGCGGACGAGCTTTACTCTGCCATTGACAACTTCGATTTCGGGCCGGATTTCTGGCAAGATTAAGGCGCCGGGGTCGCGGCGATGCCGGCGCATATGGCGGGAAATATCAGCCAGTAGCTGTAGGCTGGGATGGCCGATTCCTGGTTTTCACGAAACGTAAGATGTCCATTTAACTGCACTTTCCAAACTCCAAGGGAGTAGGCTTTAACGGCACAACGCCTATCGAGTTCAACTGCGATAGTTAAACACGGCTTGCGCTCGGTGGCGGTCAGCCCTGTAATGTATTGCACCGGCGCAGGCAACATAGGTACCAAACAGCCTGGGGCGTGTATGGAAGCCCCTCGCTCAAAAGCGGCATGGTATAGTGCACCGGTCGACGCCAATAATAGAGCCAGCGAGGCAATGTGGATGCCGACGCGATACCCCCTCCAAGTGCGGCGCACGCTGAAGGCCCGTTCGCACGCCTCGTTCGCTTCAGCCCAACCCCATACTTTGCCGCGCCACCAGCGCCTACTGGCGGCGGCTTGAGCAGGCCACTGTACTTCCATTGCAGCCCGTTCAACTTCTGCAGCAAATTCGACAGCAACTTCATTGTGGTGTATCGCCAGGTTTTCATCCTCGTCCCAATGCCCCAATTTGACCACTACTTCGAACGCTGCATGGGGGCCGTGCAAATGGGCTTTGCGCATGAGTTGTGATGCCTCTTGGCCGTGTTCACCCTCTTTGCCAAAGAGCGCAGTCTCTTGCAGAAAGGCAATGACTTGGGCTGGGTTAGCGGGGGGCTCGCTGGGGTTGCCCATAGGTCACCTGGCGCAACCAATGGGCGGCCATTTCGAGTTGTTAGCGCTGCTCGTCGGCCACCCTCTGAGCGCGTTGCCGCCGCCGGCAACGGCACAAAAGACGCCCCCTGGCGCGCAAACCAACTGCCTTCGTACAGGGCCCGCAACAGGGCGGCCCGCTCGTCGCTATTGGGCGTTTTAGCAAAGTAGAGCTGGCCCAACTACACCAAACTCCACGAGGCGTTGGCGCTTTCCAGGGCCATTTCCCACAAGGGACGCATTTCCAGCTGTTGCTTTACCGCTCCGCGACGGCGGGCAATACCTCGCAGTGCTTCCACCAGTGCGGTCCGCGACTGCCGTTCGAGCTTATCCCTGGCCATATCGAGGATCTTATCACGTCGCACATTGCGCTCCCTGCCCTCCTCGTCCAAAATCTTCACATTGTGGGTATTTTTGCTCGTATGGCGCTGGCGCACAACCCCGCACAGATGCCGCCGACCGCGCACTATCTCCACAATGCGCCCCTGGTCGTCTCGCCGCCCTTTCTTAGCACTTTCCCTTTCTTCCACCGCGACTCGCTCCCCCCACTGCCTTGCGGCCGGGTCGGTGATGGATTCGTAGTTTCGATGCCAGGTGGCCATATTGACCTCCTGAAAAAACAACAACTTCCACTACAACGAACGCTCTGTTTTCAAGCCTATATGCATTGCTAATCAATGTCAAGCATAGCTTTAATAGTTTATTTTCTTGACAGGACAAACCTCCTTGTATAATTCTTTATTTAAGGCAGGAGGAAGATTTTGGAAAAAGTTGATCGCGAAACCATCCTCATTATAGACGACGAAGAGGGCGCCCGGCAAACAATCCGCCGCATGCTGGAGTACTACAATTTTAACGTACTCGAAAGCGAGAGCGGCCACGCCGGCCTGAATTTATATCGCGAAGATCAGTGCAACATCGACTTGATTTTGCTCGACTTGATCATGCCCGAAATGTCGGGGGAAGAGACCTTGGCGAAATCGCTCTCTTTTGATCCACAGGCGAAGATCGCCATTTGTACCGGCCGCGCCATTATGGGCATGCCGAGAAAAGACGAATTTCGCCGAGCAGTGTCCTTTATAAAAAAACCCGTCACGGCCGAAAACCTGCTCACCAAAGTGAGCAAAGCACTGGAACAATAACCCGCTAAATTTATATGGATTGGGTCTACACATTTGTATCCCTGTGCTCGGGCGGTTTCCTACTTTTCAGCATTGTCGACTTCCTCAACACCTCTTCCAAGCTAAAGCCCCGCGCCTACGACGCGCGCAAGGAAATTGAGGCGTACGAAAGTGAGCTTGAAGAGGAGATGTCTTTCGTGGGTTCGACCAAAAACGAAAACGAAGAATTGCAATAGGAAATCGCCAACATGGAACGACAGTTAAAAGAACTGGACGCCAAAGTGGCCAATCTGGAAGCTCAGCAAAAACGACACCAGCAAGATCGCATCAATCCGACGGATTGACGACTTTAATGCCTAACCGCCCCAATATCCTCTTCCTCCTCTCCGACGAACACGCCTACCGCTATCTCTCTGCCCGCTCGGCCCAAGACGGCGGCGAGCCCTGCCACACCCCAACCCTGGACAGCCTCATTGAGCAAGGCGCTCATCTCTCCACCGCGTACTGCTCTATGCCGCTGTGCACGCCCAGCCGCATTTCCATGCTCTGCGGCCGCCATTCACACCGCTGTGGCGCCTGGGGCAATGCCTCTATCCTCGATCCCCAATTGCCCACCTTCGCTTCGCACCTGAGCCAAAACGGCTACGCCACCTGTACCGTTGGCAAAATGCACTTGGGCGGCACGCTGCAACACGCCGGCTTTCAGGCCCGCCCCTACGGCGACTTTGGCGGCCCCTGCGGCCATCAAAGCGACCCCCTGCGCCACTACCGCAACGACGCAGACTCCCTGCGCCAGCGCACCCTCGACGCCGGCGTCAGCGAGGTTCCCGAATCACTGCTGCAAGAGCACATGGTCGTGCGCCAGTCCACCGCCTGGCTCCGCGAACAGCGCCACGCCCACCCCAACCAGCCCTGGCTGCTTTTGGCCTCCTTCAGCCGCCCCCACTTTCCCCTCACTGCACCGCGTCGCTTTTTTGAGCGCTACTATCCCCAAGGCGTCACCCCGCCGCGAGTGGCCCGCAGTGGAGATGCCCAAAACCACCCCATGACCACGGGCGCCGTCGCCGGCTTCCGCACCGACGAGATCGCGGCGGAAGAAGGCCGCAAAGCTCGCGCCGCCTACTTTGCCTGCGTCGACCAGCTCGACGAAATTCTCGGCGACTTCCTTGCCGTACTGCAGCGCGACGGTCTGCTCGACAACACTGTCATCATCTACACCTCCGACCACGGCGAACTGGCCGGCGAACACGGCCTGTGGTGGAAAAACACCTGGCACGAAGCCGCCTGCCGCGTCCCTTTTATCGTTTCTTTGCCCCAACACCGCGGCGGCCAACTCGCCCCTGTTGAAATTGCCCAACCGACCAGTCTAGTCGATCTCTTCCCCACCCTGTGCGGCTTGAGCGCAACCCCCTTAGCCGCCCACCTGGACGGCATCGACCTGGCCCCGGCCATAAGCGGCCACCCCTGCCCCGCCCTACAACAGCGTCCTGCCGTTATCACCGAATCGCTGTCGCTGCGCTGGGGCGCCGGCACAGAATTCCGCACCGCGCGCTCGCCACGTTACAAATACGTCGCCTTCCGTGGCTGCGACGATCTGGCCTTCGACTTACAAGACGACCCCGACGAGCAACACAATCTCGTCGGCCGCGCCACCGGCAAAACAGCCGACGATTTGGATACCTTGCGCACATGTATCTACCAAGACTTCAATTTTGACGCCGTAGAAGAACGGCGCCAACGGGAGCAGGCCGCCTTAAAGGATAAATACCCCCAGCGCGTCCATCCTAAAACCCCCAACCAAATCCTGCGTGGCGATGGGGTTTTGGTGGAGGCCGATCAACCGCTCTACCAAGCCCAGGTAGTTAGCGCCCAACCGCAAAACGACTTCGACGATTTTACCCAGGAGCATTTCCGGCGTGAACCAGCCCCCCACCGACCGCATCGTCCGCATTGAAAAAGCCGTGCTGCGCGGCACTCGCCCCCGCAGCATCGGCTACAACGCCCGCATCCCCACCCACGGCCCCCGCGTTTCCGACCCCGTAGTGCGCCTCTACACCGACAGCGGCGCCAAGGGCATAGGCTGGTCTAACCTTACCGAATTCGAAGCGCAACAACTGCTCGGCAAACAAATCGACGATCTTTTCCAACTCCCCGACGGCTGTCTGGAACAAGGCCGCGCCATCGACCTCCCCCTCTGGGACCTGGTCGCCCGCCTCATGGACCTCCCCCTTTACCGCTTGCTCGGCGCTCGCGGTTCGCGCCTGGTGGAACTCTACGACGGCTCCATCTACATAGACGACCTCGACGCCGACGACCAGGAGGTCGCCGCTATCTTTGCCGAGGAGGTCCAATCCGGCCAGGAACACGGCTATGTCAATTTTAAGATTAAGGTCGGGCGCGGCGCCCGCTGGATGCCGCCCATGGAAGGCTTGGCGCGCGACGCCCTGGTCGTCGACGCCGTGCGCCAGGCCGCCGGCCCCCATGCCAAAATTATGATCGACGCCAATATGGGCAATACACTCAACACCGCCTGTCAACTGCTCGACGCCGTCGCCGACGCCCAAATCTACTGGTTTGAAGAGCCCTTTGCCGAAGATATAGCGCTCAACAAGGCCCTCAAAGAATTTCTGCTGGAACGCGACTACGACGTATTGGTGGCCGACGGCGAATTCAGCCCACCACCCAATTTCTTCCAGATGGCCGAAGAGGGGCTCATCGATGTGGTACAACACGATTTTCGCTTCTCCAGCCTCACCTGGTGGCGCGCCACCGCCGCCCAATTAGAGCAGTGGGACATAGCCTGCGCCCCCCATAGCTGGGGCAGCTACATCGAGCGCTACCACCACGCCCACTTTGCCGCCTCCACCCCCAATTTTTCCCTGCTCGAAGCCGCTCCAGCCCAGATGCCGGGCCTAATAGAAGACGGCTGGGAACTGCGCCAGGGCAAACTCACCGTGCCCGATACCCCCGGCATTGGCTTTGACGTGGACGATAAGATTTTTGCCCAGGGCGTGGATGACCGCGACGGCTTTAACCTATCGCTTTAGCGCTGGTGCCACCCCGGCAGTTTAATGGCCGCCGAATTTTCCCAGGCCGTCCGGTACAGCGACGCCGTAAAACCCACCGCCCGGCGCGCCCGCTCTAGGGCAAACGCCCGCACCTCTGCCGCACTCAAATCGCCCATAATCCCGGCCATTTTATACACCCGCTCCACCTGTCCGTTGCTCTCGGCAATTTGCCCCATGATGCCGGCAAAGAGCGAATCCATGGCAATCACTTCATGCCCCTTGGCCAACTCCGCCGGATCAAATTCCAACTTTTCCACCAAACTATCCACCTGCTCGTGGATCCCCTTGCCCAGCACGCTGCCGTCGGCCTGCTTGCGCCCGTTAAAATCTACTGTCACGTGCAAAGGCTGACACAGATCCTCGGCGTAATGGGCGATAAAACCGGCGTAAATCAAGCACTTATTTTGAATTGTGCCATCATCAGGCCACCTGCGATGTTCGGCCAGTGCAATGGTCAGACGCTCCGTCCACTCGGCCAGCGCATAGGGTAGAAAGCCCACCTTGGTCGGCGCCACCTTGTGCGCGACACAAGAGTCGACGAAAGCATAGCGCTGCGCCGGAATGTCCATGCCCTGCAGCAGTTCGATATCAAAGAAGTGCTCGCCGTGCTCGGCATGGTTCAAATGCGGCGTGCCGCGATTTTTAAACAGATCGGCATCGTAGGAAATGTGGGCAACAACCTTTGCGCCGCGGCGCAAAAAATCCGGCATATCCGCCGGTAAAGCCTCTACCGCCGCTTGTGAAAGGATTTCGTGCCCCCGGCCCCACCAGGCCCACGTCGGACTGACAAAACAAAGACTTAGGACTGCGGCGCACAGTGCATATTTCATTTTTTTCCTTCATTTTTATTTCTTTTGTTGACAGCCATAGACCGATCATTTACACTAATTTTCCTAAAGCAGAAACGTACTTCCCCACTTTATTAAGGATCATCTTCGCGAACATCCGTTTGGCCAATTAGGCACCTGATTTTGCTGCCGACCTCAGCGCTTAGGCCGGCGAAGACCTCAACGGATGGACTGACCCTACTTCGGGTAACGCCGCAGCCCACTAAATAAAAATGCGGCTGAGCATTGCGGGGAACCCGGCGGCTACAAACCGCCGGGTTTTTTTATGCTTTGTAGCGCACTTCTCTACCCGTCGCAGCGCTTTTGTAGATCCCCTCCAGAATCTTCATAACCTTGAGCCCTTCCGCACCGGTGGCCTCCGGCGCTCGCTTTGCCAAAATGCTATCGACAAATTCGTGATATGCCGAAGGCGATGGCGCGGCACGACGCGTTAACTTTTTGGTGAAGAAATTGCCGTTTTCCTCGGTGTTGAGTTCAGCGATAAACTCGTAGCCTCCCTTGATGTTGCGCTGCACGATACTCCCTTTGGTACCGTAGAGCGTCGTCAGCATGTGCTCGGGCTCGTCGATATTTAGCGCCCAACTCGCTTCCAAAATGAGCGTCGCCCCGTTGGCAAATTTGACCAGTCCGCAGCCCAAGTCTTCCACCGTGTATTTCTTGCGCTCTTTCTTTGCTTCTTTCTGGGCCAGAAAATCGTATACCGAGCCGCTCACCGCCACCGGCTCGGGATAGCCCATTAACCACAAGGCCAGATCCAACCGGTGAACCCCCAGGTCGATCAACGGCCCGCCGCCAGCCATATCCCTATCGGTAAACCAGCTGCCAAACCCGGGAATACCGCGCAAGCGATGCCACACACTGCGACCAAAGTAAATATCGCCAATGGCCCCCGTCTCCACCTGCTGCTTGAGCGCATAGCTGGCCTCAGTAAAGCGAAAGGAAAAATTGATCATCAAATTTTTCCCGGCTCGCTCGGCCGCAGCCTGCATGCGCTCGGCCTCCCGCACGGTAGTGGCCATGGGTTTTTCACATAGCACGTGCAGGCCGCACCCGAGCGCATCTATAGTCAGGGGCGCGTGCAATTTATTGGGCACGGCAATGCTCACTCCGTCGAGACCGGCCCGGCGAAAAAAATGACGCGAATCGCTATAGATATCCCGCACCCCCATCTCCTCGGCCGTCGCGGCCAAACGCTCCTCGTCCAGGTCGCAAATGGCAACCAATTCGGTATGGGGATGGCTTTTGTAGCCATTCATATGGGCGCGCCCCATGCCGGTGCCCACCACGCCCATGCGCAATTTCTTGGCCATGCTCACTCCATATTATTGAGGTTCAAGTCAACAGCATTTACAACGGCTCAAAATTCGAGGTCGTCCATGTTCACCGTTTTCTTCCATTCCTCAAATTCCGCCGTCATCTCGTCTGTCCAGCCGCGGTCGATCTCCCCCGGCGTGTACTTGCCCTGTTGTATGGTCATCTTGCCCCAATAATCGCGCAACCGCGTGTTCTCCGAATTCTCCACTACTTCCTGGGCGTACTGCGGCGGAATAAAAATAACCCCGGTGGGGGTGGCCAGCACCACGTCTCCAGTTATGGCCGTGGCCGCCCCAATGCGCACCGGCCCGTTGATGTCGACCATGGTCACTTCGCCAATAGCGGTGGGGTGCAACCCCTTGCACAATACGTTAATATCCAACTGGCGCACCCTGTGGTCGTCGCGAATACTGCCGTCCACGACCAACCCCGTCCCCCCGGTGCGCGCCGCAATCGCCGTGCCCAAATTATCGCCGATAAAGGTGCCTTTAACTACTTTACCAAAGAGTTCCACCACCAGCACATCGTTTTCCGCCAGCGTGTCGATAACCCATGAATTTTGCCCGCCAATGCGCCCGTGCGCCTCCCCCTCGGCCTGTATAATTTCATTGAGGTCGGCCCGGTGCGGCACATACCGGCACGTTACCGCCCGCCCCACCAGCACCCGCTCTGGGTGCAAATTGGTCCAATCTCCTTCAAACTGAAAGTGGTGATCTTTACCGACCAATACCCCCCAGGCTTCTTCAATGGTAACTTTCTTCATTCGCTCCAGTATGTCATCGGCGACTTTCGGTCGTCCGTCTTCAAAACGTTCGCCTTCGTACTGGGCAGTGAATGCCATTATTTTTTCGCGCGCGTTTAGATCCATTGGGACTCCTCTCTAGTTATTGATGTTTTTTATGACTTAAACAAATATGTTTTGAGGTGTTTTATGACGGACGCTTACACATAACGCGAGTTGGATAGACCTTCGCCGCTCAACCAACGTTTACGCATTTGACAAGGAAACGAATCCCCCCCCTCCAGTCAAGCAACACAAAAAAGGCCGCACGCCCGAAAGCATGCGACCTCACCCACCTGCAAATGCGTATTTACTTTAAAACGGCAATCCGTCCTCCGGCTCTTGCGGTCCAGGCCCGCCAGCCACCGCCGCCATTTCGTTGCCCTTGCCGTAGGCCATGTCGATATCGGCCGGTTCGTTGCCCGCCGAGTCGAGCATCTCGAGATTGTTGACCACGACTTCGGTCATGTAGTGGCGCGGCCCCTTCTGGTCTTGCCAGGAACGGGTTTGCAATTTGCCCTCCACGTAAATTGTGCTGCCCTTTTTGAGGTATTGATTGGCGATTTCGGCCAGGCGCCGCCACATGACCAGGCGGTGCCATTCGGCGCGCTCTTTGGATTCGCCGTTTTGTCGGTCCAGCTCTCGCTGGTGGCCAGGCTGACGTTGGCCACCTGGATTCCGCCTTGTGTAAATCGCAGTTCGGGGTCGGCCCCCAGATTGCCTACCAGGACTACTTTGTTGACACTTCCGCGCGACATAACTCAACTCCTTTCTCTTCGTTCTACTGCTCGATATTTAGCCCGCGCCGTGTTGCCGCTCTTGCCGCAAAAACTGGTGCTGGCGATTTTTGCGCGCCTGCGGCGTCTCTACGCCGTAGCGGCGACAGAGACGGCCGAAGCTGCCTGGGGCGATCCATAGAGCGACTCCGGCGTCGCGATTGCTGGAGTAAATGCGGGCGGCGCGTTCGATGCGTTCTCGATCTATGGACGACATGGCAATTCTCCCCTTTCTGCTACGCCTGTTTCAGGCTACGAATTTGGCGATTGGCAAACTCACGAATAGCGCTACGACTACGGCCAGATAGACGGCGCTATGGTCCAGCAATGCCCTTTTGAGCTCCTCCCGCCTTAGCAATTTTTGGTTCTGATCAATCCCTCCAGTTCACAATTCATGAGTGCTACTCCCGAGTTTTTAGACGGCGCGTGGGACTTTAGAAATTCGACAACTTCGTCCTGACCATCGGCTACGGCGTGGACGATGAGTGGGATACCATATGCCCCCTTTTGCTGCGCCAGATCGCCGTTGTCTTTGAGAAACGCTTTGAGGATGTCTACCTTGCCCAGCATGGCGGCGCAGAAGATGTCCATGTAGGCGCCCTTTTCGAGCAAGTAGGCGGCGATGGCTTTACTGCCGGTGTGCGAAGCGGCCCCCAGACCGCTCTCCCAATCGCCATCGCCCCAATCCCAGCTGGCATGGACCAGGGCGGGTTCGCGCTCGAGCAGTTTTTTGACGCGATCGAGATCGCCGTGTGCCACCTGCACAAACTCTCTGACCAAGTTTTGATCCAGTGCTTTTTTGTCCATGGCTCCCCTTCCATCGGCACAAATTTTAGTTTGATTTAGTACGTACTTACTACCTACTACTGCTATACAAAAAAACAGTGAACATAAGTACACCTATCAAGTGGAAAAACACATTTTCAACCATTGACCTATCCACCAGGTGTTACTTAATATAAATTAAGTATTATCAATATTTTTTAAAAAAAATCACGACATATTCAACTCGAAAAAACAGTTTAATCAATTTTATTTAAACTTTATTTTAAGCAGTTTAATAAAATTCTATTAAAAAGAGAATTTTGGTTGTTAAACTATTGATTCAATCAACTATGTCCAATGCGTTATGACGCGGCTATTGCGCAGCCTTGTTTGCCATTTTTGAAAGTCTTACATTACTCGGGTGGAGCGAGATCACCCCATTTATAGGAGAACCAGCATGACACTCAGAATCAACGATGAAGCCCCCAACTTCAGCGCCGACACCACCGAGGGCACTATCGACTTTCACGATTGGATTGGCGACGGTTGGGCCGTATTATTTTCCCACCCCAAGGATTTTACCCCGGTGTGCACCACCGAACTAGGCGCCGTGGCCGGCCTCAAGTCCGAGTTTGACAAACGCAACTGCAAGGTCATCGGCATCAGCGTCGACGGCGTTAGCGACCACGAAAAATGGTCCAAAGACATCGAGGCTTCTCAGGGGCATGCGCTCAACTATCCACTGATTGGCGACCCAGAACTCAAAGTTGTCAAAACCTACGACATGTTGCCCGCCGAAGCTGGCGATACGTCTGAGGGCCGAACCCCGATGGACAACGCCACGGCCCGGTCGGTGTTCATCATCGGCCCCGATAAGAAAATCAAGGCGACTATCACCTACCCAATGAGCACCGGGCGCAACTTCCTCGAAATCCTGCGCTTGATCGACTCCTGCCAGCTCACCGCAACCAAGCAAGTCGCTACACCGGCAAACTGGCAGCAGGGCGAAGACGTAATTATCGCACCGGCCGTATCGGACGATGAAGCCAAGGAAAAATATCCTGATGGCTGGAAATCGCCCCTGCCCTATATACGCATCGTGAACCAGCCCGAATAAGTCGGCCAAAGGCCTCTTCAAGTCGTTGCGCAAAAGCCGAGTGCTTGCGAAGAGAAGGCGATGCACGACGTAGAGCTATATCGCGAATTTTTCGCTTTTCAAGTTTTTCAATGGTTCGGCCATTTTTCAGGCCGCAATTTTTCCAAGATCTCTCAGGGTATG
>CAXGRO010000134.1:0-11175 GCA_964012055.1 uncultured bacterium | reverse complement strand
CAGGACGGACCTGGTTCCGGGCATGGACGCGGTGGTGCGGGCGGCGCTGGATGCGGGAGCCTGGGGGGCGGCGCTCAGTGGGGCGGGGCCGACCATGCTGGCGTTTGTCGGCGACGAGGTAGAAGGAGTTGGGGATGCAATGGTAGGGGCCTGGGCGAAGGAAGGGGTTGAGGCGGAATGTCGCATTTTGGAAATTGA
Source organism: uncultured bacterium (assembly GCA_964012055.1). Lineage (GTDB taxonomy): Bacteria > Latescibacterota > UBA2968 > UBA8231 > UBA8231 > CAXGRO01. Next base: position 10,977 of record CAXGRO010000134.1, on the reverse strand, counting down.
TCGCGCGGGATTGCAGATAGAGAGGGGCGAGAAATGACAGAACTCAAGGCGCACGACGTGACGCGTTCGTGGGAATTGCACGAGCGGGCGCTCGAAGTCATCCCCATGGGGACGCAGACGCATTCCAAAGCGCCGCGGGCGGCGCTGCGCGAGGTGGAACCCTGTTTCTTGGCCAGAGGAGAGGGGTGCAGGGTGTGGGATGTGGACGACAACGAATACATCGATTTTCGCTGTGCGCTCGGTCCAATCAGCCTGGGGTATCGCTTTGCAGCGGTAGACGAAGCAGTGCGGCGGCAATTGGACAGCGGCATGGTTTTCAGCTACCCGCACCCGCTGGAGGTGGAAGTCGCCGAAGCGCTGGTGCAACTGATCCCCTGCGCCGAGGCCGTGCGTTTTCTCAAGACTGGAGGCGAGGCCATGGCCGCAACGCACCGCCTGGCGCGGGCGTTTAGCGGGCGAGATCTGGTTCTCACCTGCGGTTATCACGGATGGCTTAATACTGTGTCGCGGGCCGGCGTGCCGGAGGGCATTAAAGCGCTTTACCGGGACATGCCTTGGGGCAGTATAGAACCTTATGAGCGGGCTTTTGAACGAGAAGGAGAACAGATCGCGGCGGTGAGCGTGGCCTGTAGTTACGCCGATATTGAGCGGGGACGCGATTTTTTGCCGGCGCTGCGCGATTTAACGGAGGAGAATGGGGCGCTACTAATTTTCGACGAGATCGTAACGGGGTTTCGCCTGCACCGAGGTGGGGCCCAGGGATACTTTGATGTGGTGCCCGATCTGGCCGTTTTTGCCAAGGGGATTTCCAACGGCGTGCCGCTGTCGTGTTATGTGGGGCGCAAAGGCGTCATGCAGCAGGTGGCGGACGTGGTGGTCTCTTCGACCTACGGCGGGGATACGCTGGGTTTGGCGGCGGCGCAGGCTGTACTGGATGTATATAAAAATGAAGACGTTGTTGGGCAGATATGGGCGCGCGGGCGGCAATTGCACCAGGGGTTTGCCGAAATTTGCACTCGCTTAGACGTAGCGGCTGGTTTTAAGGGGGCGCCGCCGCTGGGGCTCTTGAGTTTTGGTTATGCAGATGCCGGGCGCAATGCCGAGCTCTTTTTGCGGTTCAACGGAGAAGTTCTGCAGCGCGGTCTCATCATTTATTCCGTCTGTTACATCAACTACTCCCACACTCGGGAAGACATCGATGCGGCGTTGGGCATTGTGGAAGAAGCACTGCTGGCGATGCAGCACGAGGGGTGTTTCTATTGAACCCCCCGCAGAAGGCACCAACGCCTCGCCGATCGCCCTGGCTGCAATGCCAAGCGTGGGTATACTGATTTTTAACCCGATAAAATTGGAGGTCGATTTATGGCTGATAAGCGCTCCACCTCGCCGCGCGCCGACCACGTTGATGAGATTGCAGGCCGGGCCGTGGCCCCTCCAGGTGCTGCGCCCGATTTTGACGTTGTGCGAGACGATTTTCCGCGCGCCCGCACGGCGGCCTATTTTGATAATGCCTCGTCGCACCCACTCAGCGTACACTCGGCCGCAGCCCTGCACCGCTACATCAACTGGCTGAACTACGAAGTGGGCGAGCCGTGGTGGCCGGCGTGGGCGGCGCCACGCGATGAGGCCAAGCGGCTCTTTGCCCAGCTCATCAATGCCGAGCCGGAGGAAATTGCCTTTGCGCGCAGCGCCGTTGAGGCCGAGAGCAATTTGCTCAACGGCATGGGGGAGCATCTTTCCGGCGGCAATGTGGTGACCAACGACCTGCACTACAATCCGGCGCTTTACAATTATAAAATGCGGCAGCGCGACGGGCTCGAGGTGCGCATCGTCAAACACCGCGACTGGCAGATCGACATCGATGATATGGCAAACGCCATGGACGACAATACCCGACTGGTTTCGGTTACCCTGGTTTCCAATGTCAACGGCTACTTGGCCGATGTGCAGGCGATCAGCGAGTTGGCGCACGCACGCGGTGCTTATATCTATGTGGATATCATTCAGGCAGCCGGCGCCGTGCCCATCGACGTGCGGGCTATGGGCATCGACTTTGCGGCGTGTTCGACCTTCAAGTGGCTCATGGGGGTCAAAGGTTTCGGGTTCTTCTATGTGCAGGCCGATCTTCAGGACAGCGTTGCGAAACCGTCGCAACATTGCGGTGGGGTCAGCTTAAATTACGCGCCCTGGGTCTCCGAGCCCGACCCGGATGCCGAAGAAATTACTTTTGCGCTGGCGCAGGGGCCGGGCAGCTACGAAGTCAGTTACCCGTCGTACGAGGGAGCCATCTGCGCCCAGGAGAGCGTGAAGTATATTTTGAATCTTGGGGTGGACAATATTCGCGCCCACGCGCGGACGCTTACCGAGCGTTTGCAGGAGGAACTACCGGCGCTTGGCGGCTATACCTCTATTACCCCGCGGGGGAATGAGAGTCCTATTCTGGCTTTTGCGTGTGAAGAACCGGCTGCGGCGATGGAGAAATTAAAGGGGGCGGGGGTGCATGTTGCGATGCGCTACGGCAATAAGATGCGGATTTCGCCGTCGGTGTTTAACAATCAGGAAGATGTGGATCGGTTGTTGCAGGCGTTGGCGTGAACAATTGTTTCTTGAATGTGCTAACGTATAGTTAACAGGAAACATGAGGAGGGATATTGATGGTTGAGCAGGCGAAGTTGTCGAAGGCGGAATATGAGACTATTCACGAGAAGAATTTGGAAGTGCCGATGCGGGACGGGACGATTTTGCGCGCCAATGTTACGCGGCCCAAGGCGGAGGGCAAGTTTCCCGGCGTGGTGGAGCGCACCCCGTACAATAAAGAAGGGGGGTCTGAGAATTCCATCGGCTCGCCCGAATATTTTGCCCAGAGGGGGTACGCGGTTGTGCTGCAAGATGTGCGGGGCAGGTTTGCCTCCGATGGCGAGTTCTATCCTTTTAGGGACGACGGGGCCGGGGTAAATCGCGATGGCTACGATACCGTAGAGTGGATAGCGCAACAGCCATGGTGCGATGGCAATGTGGGTTCCATTGGGGGGTCTTATTCCGGCGCTACGCAGTACAGGAATGCGCTCAGTCGGCCGCCTCACCTGCGCGCCATGTTTGTGCGCGAGTCGTCTGCCGATTACTACCAGGAGTGGGTCTATCGCAGCGGGGCTTTTGAATTGGGGTTCAGCCTCAGTTGGATGCACACGGTGACCAGTACCAATTTGCCCCACCTGGTTGAAGAAGGGGATCTGGAGCGCCAGCAGAAGGTGTTTGAGCGGATAAGGGAAGAAATGGACGATTGGTATGCGCGCTTGCCGCTCTATCCCTGTCCGTTTGCCGAAGGACTGAGCGACTGGCACAATACCTGGCTGCTGACGCCGGAGGACGGGTCCTATTGGTGGCAGTTTAACGTGGAGAAATACCACGACCAGATAGAGACGCCCACCTACCATTTAGGGGGGTGGTTCGACATCTTCCTGGCCGGGACGCTAAAGAACTTTGTGGGGATGAAACGCCGAGCTCGCACAGAGAAAGCGCGTCAGAGTCAAAAGCTCATCATCGGGCCCTGGGTGCACGGGCCGGGGAACATTAACAATCGGCGCGCCGGCGAATTTGATTTTGGCGAGACCGCGGCCGTGGATTCCAACGAATTGCGTCTGCCCTGGTTGGACTACTGGCTCAAAGGGGTCGACAACGGGATTATGGACGACGCGCCGGTGCGCTTATTTGTCATGGGGCGCAACGAATGGCGCGATGAAACGGATTGGCCGCTTCCCGATACGCGCTATACCAATTATTACTTTCACGGCGGCAGCAGTACATCTATCGACTCGCTCAACGACGGCACTTTGTCGCCGGAGCCTCCTTCCGGCAGTGAGAACCCGGCCAGTTACGTCTACGATCCGGACCACCCGGTTCCCACTGTGGGCGGCAATACCCTCAACGTAATCGACGGGGCGCGCGACCACCGCCAGGTAGACGAGCGCTGCCTGACTTTTACCAGCGAACCCATGAGCGCCGAGCTCGAGATTACCGGGCCGGTGAAGGCGGTGCTCTACGGCATGTCGTCGGCGCCGGATACGGATTGGGTGGTGCGGCTCGAAGACGTACACCCGGACGGTTATTCGCGCAATTTGTGCGACGGCATTTTGCGGGCGCGCTATAGGGATTCTTTTGAGCACCCCGAGTTATTGGACCCCGGTAAAGTGTATCGCTTTGAAGTGGATCTGTGGGCCACCAGCAATGTTTTTATGCCAGGGCACCGCATTCGGGTGGCGGTGACCAGCAGTTGTTTTCCTAGATTCGATCGCAATTTGAATACGGGGGGGGCGATCAATCGGGAGGCGGTGGGGCAGGTGGCGATTAATACGGTTTTTTATGACGACTTTAGGGCGTCTCATATTGTTTTGCCTTTGATTGAGCGGTAGGGGGGGCTGAGTTTGGCTTGGTAGTGGACGATCATCGGGGAATTCGCTCTGAGGCCCCCCGATTCCCCGATGATCTTTCGTTGCAGTGGAGATGACTACGCGGAGAATGGTACGGGCATTTTAGGCCTCCAGGGGGGTGCGCATTAATTGGCAGTACGCTTCAGCGCCTTGGTGGAGTTGGGCCAGGTCTATCCACTCGTCGGCGGTGTGGCCCTGGGCTATGTCGCCGGGGCCCAGGACGACGGCGGGGATGGCGGCGCGGCCGAAGCTACTGGCGTCGGTGCCGTAGCCGACGCCCACCAGGTTGGTATCGAGGTTTATTTTTTGGAGGGCTTGTTGGACGAAGGCGGCAAAGGTCTCGCCGCCGCTGGGGTCGAGGGGGAAATCGGTCATGGCGGGTTGATCTTGGGTCACATCGAGGTCGGGGTCGGCGCGGCGCAGTTCGTCGAGTAGTTGTTCCACCTTGGGTAATACTTCATCGGGGTTCTCGCCGGGGACCAGGCGGCGGTCGATGTGGATTTTGCAGAGTTCGGGGACTATGTTAATCTGCACGCCGCCTTCGATCATGTTTATGCTGCACTGGGCTTTGCCGGTCAAGGGGTGGGTGGTGGTTAGGCTGGGGACATAGCTTGACTCCAGGGCGGCGATGACCTTAACCATGGCGCTGATGGCCGAGCGGCCGTTGGCCGGGTTGGAGGAGTGGGCGGCCCTGCCTCGCGTTTTAATCGACCAGCGCACAACCCCGTTGTGGGCCACCACCGGTTTGAGTTGGGTGGGCTCGCCAACGATGACGCCGGCGGGTTTCCAAGCCAGGGTCGACAAATGATCTTTGACAAAGGTGCGCACTCCGGTTTTGTAGATCTCCTCGTCGACGGTGTAGACTATGGCGACGTTGTTGGGCGCAGCCCTTTCCTGCCCCGCGTAGTGTTTTAGGCCCCACAACATGGCGGCGCCGGTGCCCTTGGTGTCGCACGCTCCGCGGCCGTACAGACGCCCGTCTTGAATATTGCCGGCGAAAGGGTCAACGGTCATGCCCTCCGTGCTCACAGTGTCTAAATGACTTTCGAACAATAGCCAAGGTGCGGCCCGGTTAACCTGATGGCTAACCATCAGGTTAAAGCTCTCTCCTGCAACGGGTAGGCGCTGGACGGCAAACCCCATATCTTGGGCCAACTCCTCGAGATATTGAGACAGGGGAAGTTCGGCGTCGGGTTTACCCGAAATATTCGAATTGACCGTATCAAAGCCGATCATGGCCTGGAGTAATTCTTCACACGATGCAGGTTGCGGAGGCAATTTTATTTTCTCCTTACTTAAAGATTAGAACAGCAGCGTATAGGATAAACAAAAATGCGATCTAAACAAATGTATTCTCTATCTTGTCCTCGCCCGCTAAAATGGCGATATTGATGGCCATTAAATTATAGAGATCTCATGTCGCAGACACACCCTGTTATCGATATCAACGCCTGGACCGGCCACTGGCACACTTTGCCAGTACAGGGCTCAGTAAATGCCGTGCGCCACTCCCTAAAGGAAATTGGCGTAGACCAAATTTTTTTGGCGCCGTTGCACGCCGCCTGGGGGCACAACCCGCACTACTGCAATAAAGACGTGTACGCCGCGGCTGAAGACCACGACGACGTCGAGCCCGTGCCGGTCTTAGATCCGACCATTGCCACCTGGAAAGAAGAGCTATACCGCGCTGCCCAATGCGGAGTGCAACTCGTCAAAGTGTTGCCGGCTTATTCCCAATACGATCTCATCGAACAGAGCGATTTCCTTGCTGCTGTGGCAAAGGCCGAACTCATCCTCATCGTGCAGACGCGACTGGAAGACCCGCGGCGGCAACACTCGCTCGGCCAGGTGCCAGATACCAGTCCAGAGGTAGCAGTGCAAGTCGCGCGTCGATATTCCGGGCTAAATGTTGTTATTGGCGGGCCGGTGTGGAAAACAATTCTCGACTTGCGCGATGCCTTGCTCGAACTCGATAATCTCTACGCAGACGTGTCGCAGGCGGACGGCATGGACACGATGAAGGTGTTGGTGCAGGAGGGTTTAGGCGAGAAGTTACTTTTTGGCACCCACGCGCCGCTGTTCGTTCCGCTGGCCGGATTGGCGCGCGTGGTCGGTGATATAAACGACCAAGAGGCTATGGCTATATTGGGCGGCAACGCCGAGCGTCTATTGGCAAAATAGGGAAACCCGCATGGCCAGGAAAAAGGCACTGCCCACTTTGTCTTTTCGCCACTTCTTAAACGGCCAAGAAGTGGCGGATTTTCTGCAAAAACTGGTGGAGGCGCGGCCGGATAGATGTCGCCTGGAGAGTTTGGGCAAGTCGCGGGAGGGGCGCGATATTCACCTGTTGACTGTGACCGACTTTGCCACCGGCGATCCCGTAGATAAACCCGCTTATTTAGTTCAGGCCAATATTCACGCCTGCGAGGTGGCCGGTGCGCACATGGCGCTCTATACGGCGCGGCAGCTGCTGGCGGAACCGGGCGATCTGCTGCAACGGGTGGCGTTTTACATTGTGCCGCGGCTCAATCCAGACGGGGCGGAACATGCGGTAAATACGGGCGGGCGGGTGCGCAGCCGCCTGGACGTGGACGAGCGCGTGCCCAATAATCTGTACCCGGAAGACGTGGACGGGGATGGTTTGATTTTGACCATGCGGCAGGAACACGCCAACGGCGCCTTTGTCGCAGACCCGGAAGACGAGAGGTTGCTGGTGCGGCGGCGGGCGGATTCGGCGGGGCCGTTTTACCGGGTAATGCCCGAAGGTTATATCCACCAGTGGGACGGCGGCGAGCGCATTGCCGAGGGCGGGCGCAGTTTTGATTGGAACCGCAATTGGTCTTACGATTGGCGGCCCGAGCCCGAGCAATACGGGGCCGGCGACTTTCCCTTCAGCGAAATCGAAATGCACCATCTGGGCGCGTTTTTACACAGCCGTCCCAACCTCTTTGGCTTGCTGGGCTATCACACCGGCGCCGCCGCGGTGTTGCGGCCGCCGTCGACGGGAGCGGACAGCGATCTGGACGAGGACGATGTGCGCGTTATGGAAGAACTGGCCAATATTGCGGCAGAGGCGACGGGTTTCCCGGTGGTGCCGGTGGTTAAATATCACCGGCTATGGCAGCGCGACAACAACTTTTGGGGACATTTCCACAATTTCTGTTACCACCACCTGGGGCTCTTTGCTTTTGAATTTGAGTTGGGCACTATCAAAGACAGCGCCGGCATCGATACGGATGAACAATTGGAAGTTTTTACCGAGGAGGATACCGACGAGCACATGCGGCAGGTCATGCAGTGGTGGGACAGGCAGAAGGCGTGGGAGACGTTGTTCCGGCCGTGGAAGAAATTTCAACATCCGCAATTGGGCGAAGTAGAGATGGGCGGTTTTCTGACACACCACTTGGCCAATCCCACTCTGGGCAATTTGCAGAATATCGCGCGGGGGACGTATCAGTTCACTGTCGACCACGCGCAGCGACATCCGCGCGTGGTGTTGGAAGATTTACAAGTGGAAGCGGTGGGCGATAAAGTGTATCGCATTCGGGTGCGGGTGGCCAACCGTGGCGCTTTGCCGACGCACGTGACTAATAAAGGCAGGACTTTGCGGCGTTTGCGGTCGGTGCGGGTGGAATTTCACGCCGCCCAAAGCACTGTTTTGTCGCAGCGAGCACATCACGAGTTGGGGCATTTGGCCGGCGTAACCGGCGGCGAGATGCTGGAGTGGTTTGTCGAGGCCGTCAAGGGCAAAGGTGCCCTGGGGGAAATCTGCGTGTACGGAGGCACCGGCGGCAATTTACGCCAGGTGGTAAAGAGATCATCATAGGGAAAAATGAAGATAACGGAGATAGAACAATTTAAAGTAGCGGTGCCCTATATCGAAGGCATTCAGAAGTATCGTCCAACCGAGCATACAGAGCAGCCACTCCTGATTATAAAAATGCACACCGACGAAGGCATTGTGGGATTGGGCGACGGTGGGCGGGGCATGGATATAAGTGGCGAGATCGACCGCTGGATTGGGGTGGATCCGCGCCGGGTGGATATTTCTGCAACCTACGCGCCGTTTTCGCACGCGCTCTACGACATTCTGGGCAAGGCCGCCGGATTGCCGGCGCACCGCTTTATGGGGTCCAAGCGCCGCGACCGGGTGCCGGTGGGGTATTGGTCGTGCCACATGGAACCGGAGGATACGGCCAAAGAAGCGGAGCGCGGCCACGGCTTGGGATTTAAGACGCACAAGCTCAAGGCGCGGCCGTGGGACATCGTGCGCACCGTGCAGTTGATGACCGAGGCGGCGGGGCCAGATTACGCCATTATTGTCGATCCCAATTTCTACTTTGAGACCCTGCCCGATTCGTTGCGGCTGGCGCGGCAGATGGAACAGTACAATATTTTCTGTTTTGAGGACCCGTTTCGCTTTGACGATTGGAGTCAGTATCGACTCTTTCGCCAAAAATCGCCCATTCCCCTGGCGGCGCATTTGCACACGCCGCTGCAGGTGCTGGAAGCGGTGCGGCACGAGGCGGCCGACTATTTTAACCTGGGCGGGGCCAATTTTGACATTACCTATCGCTGTGCGGCCATTGCCGAAGCAGCGCAGCGCCGGGTTTGGCTACAGGAAGAAAAAGATCTGAGTTTGGGTGTGGCCGCTGCCTATGCGGCCCACGTAGCCTGCGTCATCCCCAACGCTGAGATTCCGCTCGATATTCTCCACTTTTTACGCGAGAACGATCTGGTGCACAACGCCCTGCCGCCCGAAAACGGCACGATTGCGTTGCCCGGCGGTCCGGGGCTGGGGGTGGAATTGGACGACGCAGCGCTGGCCCATTATCGCGTAGGTTAGAGAGGAGTTATCATGCCAAAAGTTTTTTTGCCGGAGATGAGTTTTGCCGAGGTCGAAGATATTATCGATCAGGTGGAGTTGGCCGTTTTGCCCACCGGCAGCAACGAAGGGCACGGGCCGCATTTGCCGCTCAAGGTGGACGCGGCGACGTCCACCTTTGTGTCGTGCCAGGCCGCCGAGCGTTTGCATCCCCGGGTGCTGGTAGCGCCGGGGTTGTCGGTGGGGCACTCGCCCCAGCATCTGGAGTTCGCCGGCAGCATGACTTTGCGGGTGGAGACGCAAATTCGCGTTTTGACCGATTATTGCCAGTCGCTGATGGGCTACGGCATAAGGCGCTTTGCCATTGTCAACGGGCACGGCAATAACGTGGCGGTCAACGCCCAGGCGGCGCGGCGCATCACCGAGGAGTTGGGGGTGCTGGTGGCGTCGTTTTCCTATTGGGACGCGATCGACCGCGACAAGATTGCCGCCATCAACGAGGGGCGCCACTACCCGGGGCATGCCGACGAGTTTGAGACTTCGATGATTTTGCACATCTGTCCGGAGCACACGCGCATGGACCGGGTGCACGAGATCGAAGACAAATACGGCTTGCACGGGCCGGGGCCAGATGTGGAGCCAGGGCAGCAATTTTTGGCGACGACGACGTTTAAACAAACGGGATTGCGGGCGCGGTTGCTGTGCGACGTGGGGGCGGAGGATTACAAATTGGCAAGTGCCGAAAAGGGGGCACAGTTCGCCGAACTGGCAATTGCGGGGACGGCGGCCTATCTGCAGGATTTTATCGACAATACTACGGTGGAGGATTAAATCATGGGCATATTGGATAAGTTTTCATTGGAAGGAAGGGTAGCGCTGGTTTCGGGAGGAGCCGGGCCGCTCTTTGGCAGCAGTATTTCGGAAGCGCTGGCCGAGGCGGGGGCGACGTTGATTACGGCGTCGCGCTCGTTGGAGCGCAACGAGGAATTTGCCGAGGGATTGCGGAGCCAGGGGTATACAGCTCACGCCATGCAGCTGGATATCACGGATACGGAGTCAATAACGGCGTTGCAGGCGAAAGTGGAGGAAGAATTTGGCAGTCCCGACATATTGGTTAATAGCGCGATTGCGCCTCAGGGAGGTGGGTTTGAAGAGCAGACTCCCGAGGTATGGGCGCGCAGTGCCCAGGGCAATATGGTGGGGCTCTTTGCCATGTGCAAGGCATTTATTGGCGGCATGGTGGAAAAGGGCAAGGGATCGATTGTAAATATTTCGAGTATCTATGGGGTGGTGGCCAACGATCCTAATCTCTACATCGGCACCGATATGAAACAGCCGCCGGATTATACTTTTAACAAAGCCGGTATGATCAATTTTACTCGCTACATCGCCAACTACTACGGCAAGAAGGGCGTGCGGGCCAATTGCATTTGTCCGGGCGGTTATGTGGCAACAAAGATCAGCCCTTTTTACGAGAACTACATCCAGCGCTGTCCTGTGGGGCGCACGCTCGACAACGAAGATATTAAAGGCACGGTAGTGTACCTGGCGTCGGATGCGTCGGTGTATGTGACGGGCACGGCGTTGATGGTGGACGGCGGCTGGACTTCGCTGTAAAAGTTAACCTGGAGGAGAGAGTATGAGCTGGCGCACACCCCGTTCACTGGGACGGTTTTGCCGGGACGTCTTGCCGCTGATGGCGCGCCAGGCGGACGGCAAGAAGAC
>CAXGRO010000133.1:0-11184 GCA_964012055.1 uncultured bacterium | reverse complement strand
CTGTCTGAGGCCCACAGGGCTGAGTTTCATAGTCGGCCGTCGGACCCTACCCCTACCTACCACCAAGTAATCGTTAAACTAATCTCATTTAATCTGCCAGTTTCTGGCGAATATCGGTGACCGCCTGGTCCATGAACTGGGTTAGATAGGAGCAGTCGACGCCCAATTGGGCCCAGTGGACGCCGCGGCGGGCCTGGGTGTAGGCGAAGTTGGGGGCGGCGGGCATGCCCGAGCCGACGAATTTACCGGCGTTGTGGGTGGTGGCGATGACGTGTTCGATGGCTTCTACTACAGAGGGGTGATCCACCTGGCCCAGGTGGCCGAGAGAGCCGGAGAGGTCCCAGGGGCCAATGACGATGGAGTCGAGGCCGTCGATGGCGACGATCTGTTCGATGGCTTCGACGGCGGCGGCGGTTTCTATCATGACGGCGGCAAAGATGTTGGCGTCGGCGGCTTCTATGTAGGGCAGGTCGCCGATGCGGCCGTAGTTGGTGGGGACCAGGGGGCCAAAGCCGCGCCGGCCGGTGGGAGGGTAGCGGCAATCGTCGACGATGCTTTGCACTTCTTCGACACTGGTTACTTGGGGCACAACAATGCCGTCGGCGCCGGCGTCGAGGACGGATTTTATGAAGGGGGTGGCGCTGCTCTGGACGCGGACCAGGGCGGCTTTATTTTTGCCGCGGGCGGCGATCAGGTGGGCGGCGAGGGCTTCTGGACTGAGGGTGGTGTGTTCCATATCGTACCAGAGGAAATCGACGGAGTCAGCCAGGGCCTCGCTGACGCGCGGGTCGGTTATAGTGACGGCGGCGCCGATGAGGAATTCGCCTTGTTGGAGGCGTTGGCGGAATTGGGCAATTGCCTGAAACATGGAATAATCCTTTAGGACCAGCGGTCCTCTTTGGGGGTGAAGACAAAACCGTGGAAGAATTTACGGCGCTCGGGTGAGAGGCCGGCATAGAATTCGTCGGGGTATTTCCAGTGCTCGGGATTGGCGACCATCCAGGGATGTTCGTAGGCGTAGTAGAGCAAAAGGCGCTGGCCGTCGGCGCGGGTGGCCGGGCCGCGGGTGTGCCACAGGGCGTTGTGGAACATAATGCAGGTGCCGGCCGGGCAGCATACCTGGGTAGCGCCGGGCAGGGTGTCGAAGTCGGCCAATTGTTCGGGTGTGGGATCGGTATCGTTTTTGTGGGAACGGGGCACGATCATCAGGTTGCCCTGGTCGGAATCGGTCATGTCGGAAAGGAAATAACCGACCTTTAATTGCAGGTGGGGCACGCCGGGGCGCAAGACGCGGTAGCCGCCGTCGTAGCCGTCGATGTGCCAGCCGGGTCCGCCGCTGCCGGCGCCTTCTTCCCACATGGCGTCGGAGGCGTGAAAGTGGGGCTGCTCGTTGAGCAGGGTGTGCACATAGGGCAAAAGGGGCGCGTAGTCGAGCAACTCGAGGAAGAGGGGGTGGTCGCCCAGGATGTGGAAAATGCGCGTGTTGTTGCCGGCGATGGCGGTTTGGCCGCAGTGATATTCGCCGCGCTCCTGCATCTGGCGGCGCCGGGCGATAACTTGGGCCAGGGCGGTGCGCAGGCGGTCAACGTGGTCGGGCACCAGGAAATCTTCCAACAGGAGGTAGCCGTTGGTTGCAAAGGAGAGGATTTCATCTTGAGATGGCGTGTTGGGCATAATTTGCTCGTTTTTTTGAGAAGGGATAATACGGTGTCTGTGAAAATGCCACAAGTGGAAGTTGGCACCCTATGGACGAGTGTAAATTGAACTAATATCAATGGGAAGAAACAATGTACAAAGTTGGCATTATCGGCATAGGATCTATCGCCGAAGGCTATGGCAAACCGTCCGATCCCAACGCCTACTGCCACAGCGGCGGCATTCTCCACAGCGATCGAGTGGAATTGGCGAGGGTGGCGGATTTGGACGAAGCGCGCAGAACGCGCTTTCGCAATAAGTGGGGGGCGTCGTTTCCCAGCGTGGCGTATCACGACAGTGCCATGGCCATGCTAAATGCGGGAGGCCTGGACATAGTGGCCGTGTGCGTGCGCGGTCCGCACCACTACCCGGTGATGAAGGAATTGCTGGCCGCCGAGCCCAGGGCCGTTTTTTTGGAGAAGCCGCCGACGTGTTCGCTGGCCGAGATGGACGAGTTGGTGGAACTGGCCGGCGACATTCCCATTGTAGTGTCGTACTCGCGCCACTGGGCCCCCCACGTGCTCTACATGCAGCGGTTAGTGCGGGAGGAGGGTTTGATCGGTGAGGTCAAGACGGTAGCGGGGTACGTGGGCAGCGGGGTGCTTTCTTTCGCTAGCCATATGAGCGATTTGATTTGTCAGTTTGCCGGTTACTGTCCACAGCAAGTGATGGCACAGGGTGCGTACGACGAGACAGACGTGCCCGATGGATTTGAGCCGGAGCCGCAGTTGCAGGGCATGCTCATCCAATTTGCCAACGGGGTTAGCGCCGTGCATGTGGGGCAGAGCGGCGATCACGGGAATTTTTACTGCGACGTAGTCGGCACGGAGGGCAAGGTGCGGGTGGGGATGTACATAGAACCTAAGGCGTGGGACAAGAAAAACGAAGAGGTCGATTTACAGGTGCCGGAAAAGCAGAGCGTTTTTACCGTGGCCTACGGGCAGATCGCCGACTACTTAGATGGGGGGGCGTTGCCGCATTGCGCCAATGCGGAATTTATCGCGGTACACGAATTGGGCTTTGCGGCTATTGAGAGCATAGTTACCGGGCGGCAGGTGGAAATACCGCTGCAGAACCGGGGGCGGAAGATCTATGCCAATGGATAAAATAAAAAGCGCGATGTGCCGACAGTACACCGCGCTTTACTGCGTTTTTTACTCCGTCATTCGCCAATGACGACAATGTCTTGTGCATGAGGCCCTTTGTCGCCCTGCACTACGGAGAATTCCACTTGCTGGCCCTCTTCGAGGGTGCGGTAACCTTCGCCGCGAATGCCGCTGTAGTGGACAAAAACGTCTTCCTGATCTTCGCGCGCGACAAAACCATAGCCTTTGGCGTTGTCGAACCACTTGACGGTGCCGGTCTCGCGATCTGCCATGAGATCCTCTCCTTCTTACTGATAGTGAAACTGCCGGGCGGTCGGTGGGCAGCAAACCCGGCAAATGGTATAGAAAGACCACCGCCGACAAAATAAAAAAATACCCCCATAGACTGCCAGCAGGGCGGCTTTAACCGACCCCTTGCCAATTAAGTTGGTGGCAAGGGGATCAGTGACGGGCAGTCTATGGGGGTATTTCTTCAAAGCTAAATGAATCTACAACAACCACAGGTTGAAGTTATTCAGTTCGCGATTGGGCCGTCTCGGTGCGACTCGGAGTGAGGTTGTTCACTATGCCGCGGCTAAAATTCGGCAATATTCGCGTCTTAAATAGGGCCTTAAAAAAGTAGTATAATTCCCGTAACTCATTGTGGTCCTCATCAATTGAACGATATACTTTACAAATTGCAAAAGCAAAGGTCAAGAACTTTTCTGCGCTAGTATCTGGGTGCGATAAGCGCGGATATTCGTACCTGAAATTCGCACTGCGTTTGGCACGAAAACTTGGTATAAGTATAATTTTATATACGGAGAGCGGAACGCGCCGACTTGGAACGGGATGGGGCTGTGGTTATCTTTGACTTTGGCACCGGCCCTTTTGAAAATGCCTTCCCGTTTGCCTATGAGAATCAAGAATCTATTGCGGGAAATCGTACTGCGCGAAGACCAATTCTTTAGAGAATTGGACTCGTCCTCCTACTGGCTCACCCGCATTTTTTTTCTGCGCTTTTTGGGGTTTGTCTACTTCATAGCCTTTTTTTCGCTGTCCCAGCAATTGGGGCCGCTCATCGGCGCCAACGGCCTTTTGCCGGCACACCTCTATTTAGATCAAATTGCGGCAGTGTCCGACGGGAACTGGGCGGCGTTTCAGGCGGTACCCACATTGCTGTGGCTGCACAGCGCCGACTGGTTTATGTACGCGCTGTGCTGTATGGGCGTAGTGGGTGCGCTGGCGCTATTGGCGGGCTATGCCAGTGCCGCATTGCTTTTGGCGCTGTGGATCCTATATCTATCCCTTTACCACGTGGGGCAGATATTTTACGGCTACGGCTGGGAAATCTTGCTTTTGGAGACGGGGTTTCTGGCCGTTTTCCTGTGCCCGCTGGTGCGGGGCGACCTGTTGCCGCGCGCCACGCCGCCGCCCAGGGCGGTGATATGGCTTTTGCGCTGGGTGCTCTTCAGGGTGATGTTCGGCGCCGGGCTTATCAAGATACGGGGCGACAGTTGCTGGCTGGACTTGACTTGCATGATGTACCACTACGAAACCCAGCCCATCCCCAATCCCATCAGCTGGTACCTGCACCAATTGCCTGCCGCCGTGCACCAGGTAGAGGTGCTGTTCACTCACTTGGTCGAGTTGGTGGTGCCCTGGTTTGTTTTTGGGCCGCGGCGTTTGCGGCGCGTTGCCGGGGTGTTGCTGGCTTTGTTCCAACTAATGTTGATTGTATCGGGCAATTTGTCGTGGCTCAACTGGCTTACCCTGGCCCTGTGCATTCCGTGTTTTGACGACGATTTGTTGCGTCGCATAAGTCCTCGCCGCCTGGTGCAGCGCTTGCAGGCCCTGGAGGACACAGAAGAGAGATTGGTTCACAAGGCGGTGGTGTACGGCCTCACTGTGGTGGTGATTCTGCTCAGCGTGTATCCGGTGCTCAATATGATTTCTCCAACCCAGGCGATGAATCGGTCTTTTGGCAGCTTGCATCTGGTCAATACCTATGGCGCCTTTGGCCGGGTGGGCAAGGAGCGCTTTGAAGTGGTGTTGCAGGGGACGTACGACACTGCACTGGACGCGGCCACGCAGTGGCGCGAGTACGAATTTAAATGCAAACCCGGCGATGTGCGGCGGCGGCCGTGTGTGGTGGCGCCCTACCACCACCGCCTCGACTGGCAGATCTGGTTTGCCGCCATGTCGGATTACGCCCGCAACCCCTGGCTGGTACATCTGGTTTACAAATTGTTGCAAAATAACGAGGGAGCGCTGAGTTTACTGGGCGCCAGCCCGTTTGATGAGGGGCCGCCCCGTTTTATTCGGGCCGAGTTGTACCGCTATCAGTTCACTCGCCTCGGCAGCGGCGAGGCCTGGTGGAAGCGCGAGCACGTGCGGTCTTACTTGCCGCCATTGGAATTGGACAATCAGGCGCTGCTGCGCGTGGTAGACAGTTTTGGCTGGCCGCGGGCGGCGCCCTGATACAGGTTGGTGGAAGTGGTGGATTGGGTGCTGGCGCCGTGGCGGCAGGTCTGTGGTGAGCGTTTTATAGATCTACTTTATTGTCAAATGCTTCGGCGATGCTCAGTTTGACCATGCTGAAGCGCTTGACCTGGGGGATATTGCGCACGGTCCATTTGATGGCGTATTCGATGTCCGCTTCGCTGTAGCCGTCTTTGCGCAAGTCGTTGAAGATGCGCGCGCCTTCGGACAAGCGGGCGGGATTGACTTCGCTTTTAGCCAAGGCGTAGAACTGGCGGATGAGGTTTTCCGTCGTGCCATCCTCATTGGTGGTTTCGCGGTTTTCAGATTCGCTCTCTCCTTCTCCCACTGTTTCGCTGGGCGCCTTTACTACCGCCCCATTTGGCGTTGTGTCCTGGGTCGTTTCGTAGTGCTTTTTGTAGCGCACGATCAGGTTGTTGGCGTCGCTGAGTTTGTCGGAGAGGATGCGGACCATATTGCGGTAGACGCGCGTGTTCAACTGGGCGTCGGATTGCATCAGATTTTCAAATTCGTGGTGCTCGACGGTGAGAATACGGCAGTCGTCGCGTGCCCTTACGGTGGCCGAGCGCGGTTTGCGGCCGATAAATCCCATTTCGCCCACTGTCGTCACCGGTGCGGTTGTGGCCACCACTGTGTCGTTGGGGCCGATGATGTCGAGGTGGCCTTCTATGAGGATAAAGAGGCTGTTGCTGGAAGCGCCGTATTCGCAGACGGTCTCGCCCGCGTTGCGCCTGCTCAGTTTGCAAATGCTCAGGAAGGCCTTCATCTGTTTGGGACTGAGGCCAAAGAAGAGGGGCAATTGGCGGACCAGAGCCCGCGCCAGGTGTTCCATTGCCATGTTCAGTTTGTCCCTAAGAGATCGGTGATGTCTTGGGCCAGGCGCTGGATTTTGAACTGAGCTTTGACAATGACTTTGCGGATCTGGTATTCTAATAGGGTTTCCATCACTTCCGGTGTCAAATAAGCCGAAACGACGATGATGGGCATGCGCTTGCCCTGTTTGCACAGGTAGCGCACGAATTGGTGACCGCGCACTGTCGGTATTTTGATGTCGAGCAAGATCAATGAGATGACGTTTTCGTCCAATACCTTAAACGCTTCGGTGGCGCGGTGTACCACGTGGCTCTTATACCCCATGGAGTCGACAATCTCCTGGAGCATTTCGTACCATTCCCGATCGTTCTCAATGATCAGAATCTACTGCGACATCATCGTCCTCCTGAGGGGGAGGGGGCTCGCTGCGCAGGGGCAGGCTTAAGGTGAAACGGGTGCCCTGGCCGGGGGTGCTGTCGACAGTTATTTCGCCTTCGTGGTCGACGACAATGCGGTAGACGATGGCCAGTCCCAGGCCGTTGCCCCACTCTTCTTTAGTAGAGAAAAAGGGCCTGAAGATCTGTTGGCGCGTCTCGTCGTCCATGCCGGTGCCGGTGTCGCCCACTTCGACAAAAAGATCGCCTTCCCGGTGGCGGCAGGATAGGTCGACGGTGCCGCCGTCGGGCATGGCCTCCAGGGCGTTGAGCAGCAGGTTGTTTATTGCCTCTTTGAGATCGGTGGGGTTGGCGTAGGTGGCGGGCAGGGGGGGCAGTTTAATTTGCCATTCGATGGGAGGACTCGCCTCTTCCCCGTGGCGCTGCTGCCACAGGGCCTGGACGTCCGAGGCGCTCTCTTGCAGCAGTTCGTGCAAACGGACTTCCACCCTTTTTTTGCCCACGGCCAGGCGGGTAAACTGCTGAATGCGCTCGATGGCGGACTGGCCGCTCTCGGCGGTTTCCATAATGGTCCGCACGGTTTCCTGGGGGTCTTTGCCGAAGTTGAAAAACATGTCGGCGCGACCTATTATGACACCCAAAATATGGCTCATTGAGTGGGTGACTTCGGCGGCCAAATCGCCCAGGGCGCGCAATTGCTCCATTTGGGCCAACTGGCGTTGGGCGATTTGCAATTGTTCGTAGGCTTCTTCGAGGTTGTGGTGCAGCCGGGCGTTGTGCAGGGCGGCGCCGGCCTGGTGGCCAAAGGCGCGCAGCAAACTTTCGTCGTGCTCGTTAAAGTGCCCCACCGAACCGTCGCGGTGTTCTTTGTCGGTAAGGATAAGCAGGCCAGAGATTTCTCTGCGGTTGTCCAGGGGGACGATGCATAAATGGCGCCAGGCAGGAGTATCGTCTGCGACTCGCAAAAGTTGGCGTTCGTTCCAGGCCTGCGCCAGGGCGGGTAGTTGTACAATGCCGGCGCTGGCCGCATCGAGGCCAACCTGACCAATGATCTCAAAAGAGGCGTCGTCGTTGCCCACTAGGAGAAGACCGGCGCGCGTCGACCATGGTCAGGGTGCGCTGTAGTATTTCATCGGCTACGTAGGCAGGGGCGAGCGATTCGTTGATGGCCAACCCCACTTCGTAGAGCATCTCCATTTGCAGGAGTTGCCGTCTGGTCTCAAAATCGTTGCCTTCTTGGGACATAGAGACCTTTGCAGGAATAAGTGGATATTATGACATTGAGGATATTATCATAATGATAATAAATCGCCCAAATCGAGGGAGCCCATTTTGAGGCGGTACTTAGAGATAGTAAATAGGGTGAAGTGCAAATTGGCCAAATGAAAGTAAAATGCATCGTTTGAGACAGTATACAGGGGCCTAAGTAGAGGTTTGGCCTCCCGCTTATTTATTCTTATTATGTGGGTCCTCAATACAAACAAGGTGCTGAGAAAATTTCTTTGCCCATTTTATTTTAATTATGAGAGTCTGGTCTGTGAAGAGAGGTGAGATATGACGGAAGCCTTTGTAACCATCGATTTGCAAGAAGCTGCCAATGCCGGCCGCGGCAATATAGAAACCAAGGATGGTTGGCTATGGCCGGCGCCGGAAGACGATCCGCACCACACTCCGGTGCGCCGTATGCCGGCGGGCGATTGCCTTTTTTTGGGGGTGCCGTTCCGGTTGGGCGGGGCGGAGGACGTCCAATCTGTGGTGTTGGTGGCACAGGACGGGGGGAACCAAATAGCCAAAGAGGCGACCATCGCCGTGGGGCAGAAAGCCAAGAGGGTGTTGTTCGCCCACCTGTGCGGCGCCGCCGGGGGGGGCAATCCGACCTTAGAGGGGATGGGCGAGGACATCGGCGTCTACCGCATTAAGCTGGCCGACGGCACGGTGATAGAGCAAGGGCTGCGCCGCCGTTTTGAAATACACGACACCCAGGTGCCCTGGGGGCATCATCCCTTCCTGTGCCGCAATTGCCGCGAGTTTATCTCGTTACCACTGCACCATCCGGAAGGCTCGTGGGGGCGCAACCAGACGGGAGTGACCACCGAAAACGGCGGCGACCTGGAAGCCTGGTGGCTCTTCGCCTGGGAAAATCCCCAGCCCGATCAGGAAATTGTCGAGATCGAAGTGGTGGCGGCAAATCAGGCGCCGCTGGTACTGGGGGCCATTACCCTGAGCATGGAGGACGAAGACCCGCTGGCCTGGCCGCCGCGCGAAGAAATTGCCATAGACGTAGAAGGCGGGGAGGCGCCCCAGGTGGAAATGGAGCGCGGGGTGGTGGTGCGTCAGGACAAGCTCTTTGTGCCCGGTGAAGATTTTGTCGACAGCGAGGTGGCGGGTTGGGGGGACGGCGGCCAGGAAGTAAAGGACGGCGGTTATGTAGAAATACACGGTTCGCCACAAGGGCAGATCAAGGTGAAGGCGGGCGAGGCGGACGAGGAAGATTTTCGCTGGGGCGAGGTACTGGAAGAAAAGTCGGTACAGCGCGGCAAGGTGCGCATCGAGATGGTGGCGCCGCAGGGCAAGCAGTGGGTGCACGTGCGCGTGGAAGACGAGGACAGTGGCAAGCCGGTGGGCTCGCGCGTCCACTTCCGCTCGGCGCAGGGGGCGTACCTGGCGCCGCACGGCCACCAGGAGGACGTCAACACGGCCTGGTTTGAAGACCTGGGCGGCGACTGCAAGGTCAACGGCGTGCCCTACGCCTATATCGACGGCACCTGCCAGGTCGAGTTGCCGGTGGGGTCGGTCTACGTGGAAGCGGTGCGCGGTTTTGAGTACGCGCCGGTGCGGCAGGAGTTGGAGATTAAGCCGGGGCAGCGGCATTTAACCCTCAAGCTCAAACGCGCCTTCGATATGAAAGAGCAGCGGTTCTACTCGGCCGACACGCACGTGCATTTTCTGTCGTCGCAGTCGAGCCAGTTGGAGGCGGCGGCCGAGGATGTCAACGTGGTCCACCTGCTGGCCAGCAGGTGGGGGCGGCTCTACACCTCGTGGGAGGAGTTCACCGGCGGCCTGGCGCCTACGAGCAGTGAAGAGCACTTGATCTGGGTGAGCCAGGAAAACAGGCAGCACGTGCTGGGCCACATCAGTTTGCTGGGTCTGCGCGATCTGGTAGCGCCCATGTGTACCGGAGGGCCGCAGGAAGACTGGGTGGGCGGCGAGATTCAGTGCCTGATGGCCGACTGGGCCGAGGCGTGCAAGAGCCAGGGCGGGCTGGTGATTATGCCGCACATGCCCGTGCCCGACTTCGAAAACGCCGCCAATATTGTCTTGGGCCATGCCGACGGCGCCGAGATGTGCTGGGTGTGGCGCGGCGAGACCATTGGCCAGGGCGAGCGCGGTTACTACCGCTGGCTCAACGTCGGCCAAAAATTGCCCATTGTGGGCGGCACCGACAAAATGTCCAACGACCGCATTCTGGCCGGCTCGCGTACCTATGCACAAATTGGCGACGACGAGGAATTCACCTTTGATAATTGGTGCCAGGCGGTGCGCAACGGCACGACCTTTGCCAGCACCGGGGCGATGATCGACCTGTATGCCGATGGCCAGAAAATGGGTAGTGAACTGCATCTACCGGGCAACGGCGGGTCCGTTGAGGTCCAGGCCAAAGCCTGGAGCGTGTGGCCGTTGACCGCCATCGAATTGATCGCCAACGGCGTGGAGGTGGCGCGCGAATACGCCGAGGAGGGCAGCCGCGAGGTGAGCATCAATTTTAAATTGAAGACCGAAAAACCGTGCTGGGTGGCGGCGCGTTGCTGGGGGCCACACTACACCGACGCCGGTCCGGTGATGGCGCATTCCTCACCGGTGTACATCAACGCAGGAGGGCATCGCACGTTTGTTGAAAGCGACAGCCAGTACCTGCTGACCCACATGGAGGGCGGCATTTCCTGGGCCGAGCAGATTGGCGTTTTTCGCGACGAGGCGGTGCGGGCGCGGCTCATCGCGCTGTTCCGCGAGGCGCAGCAAGAACTGCGGCGGCGCGCCCAGTAAATTGGAGGAACATTTCTATGTTGAACCAGGAACAGATCGACGAGTTTGAAGAAAACGGGTTTCTCAACGGCGGGAAGATACTGAGCGACGCCGAAGTGGAGGAATTGGGCGGCGAGTTGGACCGCTTGATGGAGATTGGTCCCGACGGCTTTAGCGAAGGTGTGGCCCGCCCTGTGCTCTTCCGCAATATGTCCGGCGACGATAGGGAGGTGTGGCAAATTGTCAATATCTGGGAGGCGTCTGCGGCTTTTGAGCGCCTCATTTACCATCCCTTTGTAGTACGGGCGATCAGCCAATTGACCGGGCAGCAAGACTTGATGGTGTGGCACGACCAGATTCAGTACAAGCCGGCCGATCTCGGCGGCGCCACGCACTGGCACCAGGATGCGCCGCTGTGGCCCATAATTCGGCCAATGACGCCGGTGTCGGCGTGGATTCCGTTTGATGATGCCGACGCGGAGAACGGCTGCATGTGGATGGTGCCGGGCAGCTATAAATGGGGCGATCAGATGGAGTTTTTGCGGACCCAGAGGCAATTGAGTCTGGTGGACGAATTTGGCGACATAGAGGGCTTTGCGGCGCCGCAAGGTGTGGACGCAGGCACAGTGGAGCCGCGCCCGTGGCCGGTTAAAAAAGGCGAAGTGTCGTTT
>CAXGRO010000132.1:0-11188 GCA_964012055.1 uncultured bacterium | reverse complement strand
TGCCCCCCACCATCGGCACCCCTTCCCCCGGCGGCGGATACCCTTGCGGATCGGGTTCGCCAATCATGTTGAGGTGCAAATAGCGCACCGCAGACGAGTCGGCAAAAACGTTGGGCGTTTCTACCAACTCGCGGCTGCGCCGCAGGTCGATGACCGTGCGCAACCCCAAATCCAGCAAGGCGCCCTGGTCCAAGGCGGTTAATTGGTGCAGACTGTCGGCCCGCAAAAACATCCGCCAACGCGTCTCCCTGCCGTCTGCCGCCACATACCCCCCCAAATCGCGAATATTGTTAGCCCCCTCCATGCGTAAATGTCGTTCCACAATAATCTCTTTCGTTACAATCTATAATCTGTTGCTCGGCTGTTAATTCTCTGTGTCAAGTCTATAATATATTGAATAACCTCCTATCCCCGTTAAAATCTTGCTAATCCCGCCGCCCTTCGATTAACTTTAGGCACTGCCGCAAATCTCAGGTCATCTAAAAATGAAACCCATTCCCCTATTTGACGATTGGCTGCTCAACTCCCATCAAGAGATTGTGCGCCGCTTCGGCCAGCCGCGATTGTGCCGGCAAAAAATTGACTGCGAGGACGGCGATGCCAGCGTTTTTCCCGGAGGCTATATCAACGTCATCCGCGACCCCGAAAGCGGCATGTACAAGTACTGGTATCCGGCGTCGGGCGGGAACGGCCACTCTCTCCTCTGTTATTTGGAAAGCGAAGACGGTTTTACCTGAACCAAGCCAGACCTGGGCTTTGCCCGAAAGTTGGGATTAGACGCATCGCTGCAAAACTGTGTTAGTTTTGACCAGTACCCCACCGTATTTTGCAAGGTCACCTATGACCCGTACGACAGCGACCCGGCACGCCGCTACAAACTGGTGGCCGAGTACATCGAGGGCAACATTTTAGACAACAATATCACCGACACCATCTACACATCTCCAGACGGCCTGAATTGGAAGCTACTCAAAGGCGCGCGCTGGTACACCAACCGCATGGGCTCCGCCTGCAATTTCAACTCTTCCAGGCCCAGATCTACGCCATCAATTGGGACGTCCACATCCAGTACGGCGACCCGGTAATTGAAAGGATATAGGATTGATTGAAGGAAATAAAACTCCGGCAAACCCGCGGACTGTTGCCACCCATCTTCCCTGCGACCCGCAATAGACCGTTACCCCAACCGAACACCATAACCCATTTCGAAAACAGGACCTAAACGCCATGCTCACGCCGCAACAACTGGCCCACTTCGACACCTTTGGCTTTCTCTTTTTTCCACAAATCTTCAGCGCCGCGGAAATAGCGACCTTTACCCAAACCGCCGAAGAGATATGGCGCGAAGACCCGCAGCCCGTGGAATACGAAGAGCGGCGCTGGAGTTTTTTCGTCGAGCGCCGGCCGCTCTTAACCCAGTTGGTCACCGACGAGCGCATCTATCCCATCGCCCAACAAATTCTGGGGCCCCAAATACTCTGGGTCGGTTCGGAAGGCAACATAAGCAGCAAGGACAACGTCCGCTGGCACCCCGACCGCAAATATTACAAGGAAGAAGAGCAACACTGGATGGACTTCGACCAGATCAAGTGGATGATCTACCTCGACAAAGTAGACCGCGACAGCGGCTGCCTGCGCGTCATCCCCGGTTCGCACAAAATGCCCTACCACAAACAACTGGCCGAGCAGGAAATCGACCCCGAAGCGCAGCCCTTTGGCGTGGAAGGGCCAGACATTCCGTGCGCCGCACTGGCGTCCGTACCCGGCGACCTCATCCTCTTCGATCACCGCATCTGGCACTCGGCCTTTGGCGGCGGCAAAAGTCGCCGCTACATCGCGCTCAAATTCACCGCCTGGCCGTCCGCCGCACACCACATCGATTCCCTAAAAAAATACGGCGGCGGCGTATTTGCCCCCCGCCCAGAGTTCGCCAACCACCAGGATCCGAGGATTCGCGCCATGGCCCGCACTCCCGAAGTACCTTCATGAATCTTCCGACGCCGGCCGCACCGCAGGCGTTTCCGAAAATTCATCCTCCCCCTCGCCAACGGTGATCTCAGAAAACTGCACGTAGCCCCACATATGGGGCTCGTGCATATTGACGACGCCCATCGGCGACCAGACCCAATTATCGCAGGGCACCTCTTCTTTTTTTACATATCCACCCTTGAAATAGTCGAACTCCCACTCGACTCGCGAGAAGTTGACCCGCCAGCGGTCACCGGGGTCGGGCGGGCAGGCGGTGCTGACGTTTTGCTCCATGCTGGCCCAGGGGTTGGCCACCTCCACGCTCCAATCCCGGTCCACGTCGTCGGCGCACAATTGAGAGTGCCGTCGACCTGCACGGCGTGTTTGATGCCCTTAAACTCAAAGCTGCAATCGGCCGAGCCGCCCCTGTTGTACTGCTTGGGCAGGTAGAGATCCCACGCCGTGTTGAGCGCGTTGATCTCAAATTCCACATAGCGCTCTTCGTCGTCGTCCGGGTCGATAAAAATTTCAAAGTCGTTGTCGTGAAAAATGACCGAATCGCGTTTGCTCAGGGTGCCCCACACATGCGGCTCTTCCATGTCGGCAGCAAAATAGAAATAGTCGTCGTCCCACAGCATCATAACTCGCGTGGCAAAGCGGGGCAGCGGTTTTTTGTCTCCTTCGATGTCGACGAAGAAAGGCGTCCAGGGGGCACGCTTTCACGAGGCGTCGGTGAGGTGGCCGTCTACAATTATGGGTTCCTTGGCGCGATAGCACATGTACTGCTCGGGGACAATACCGCTCATCTCTTGTTTCCTTAGTTTAAAATGTAGAGATCTAATTGCCGATCGTTAATTCATCCAGAGATTAAATCTGCTAAAAAAAAGACCGGCCTATCACACCCGTCAAGCCCGCAGCTAAACACTGTATTTGGTAGTTTGTCTAACAGTTCGCCCTTTCCTTGACAGTAACCTGCAAAATCACATCTTTACTCATTGTGAAAATAATGATTGATATTCCCAGTGCGCTCCTGCATAAAGCAAAGGCCATGGCGGCTCGTCGTGGCACTTTGCTTAAAGCTATTATTGAACAAGCTCTTGAGCGGGAATTATATTACTTCAATCAGGAGCCTAAAGTGGTCTTTAAGATAAACGGAGATGGCGTGCCGTACCTGCCGCCGCGGGGCGTGCAGGTCACCAGCGAACTTGTAGGTCGGCTGCGGGATGGGTAAAATAGTGAACCCACTAGAACGTAAACCTGCTCTTCACACTCTGTAAGACGACCATAGACACCATCCGCCTGCCAGTAGTCGATGTTATTCCGCAAACTTCCATTTGTTGTCATAACATAACGGAGAAGATTCCCGATGTTCACCGACGCCCAATTGGCCCAGTACGAAGAACAAGGTGCCGTCACCATCGACACCCCCTTCACCCCAGAAGAACTCGATCGCGCCGAGGCGGCCTGGGACCGCCTGAAGCAAAACGGCGGCGCCCCCTACGACGACCCGGATTATATCGAAGTGGTGCAGCACCCCTACTTTGAAGAAGTCGCCAAAAAAGTGCTGCGCGCCGAAGCAGTGCACCTGTGGTGGGGCCTGGCGCCGCACGAGCGCGCCCCGGCCGAACCGCCCTACACCGACCCCCGCGACCAGTGGGCCCAGGGGTGCCACATCGACATCCAGGCGACGTGGGACGATTTTGGGGCGACCCCCCGCCGCATGCGCGCCGAACTGTGGTTCTGGGTCAACGACGTGCCCGAACACCGCGGCGCCATGCGCATTTTGCCCGGCAGCCACCGCCCCATCATGGAACACTGGGGTCGGGTTTTGCACCCCGATCACAAAACCCAACTGCCGCGCGTCCACGGCCTGCGCCCGCAGCCGGTGCCGCAGACCGCAGCCGCCTACCCCGAATACGTCCCAGACATGGGCGATACGCCCTGGATCGAATGCGAGCCGACGGCCGCCGTGGCACAGCGCGGGCAAATACTCATCCTCTGCAGCGCCGGCCTGCACTCGGCCTGGCAAAACCAGGACGACGTGCCCCGCAAGGCCATGGGTACATCGTGGGTGGCCGCCGGCGTGCCGTGCGGGATGCCCAAAAACCAGCGCGACGCCGTGATGGAATTCTTCCCCCAGCTGCGCCGCAAACTACACCCCGACCGCGCCCACATCGTGCCCGAGCACTTCGACTGGCTCTTTGAAACCGATTACGAACCCAAGTGGCCGGAAACCTTCCTGCCCGCCCAATAGAAAATGGATTTAGTCTGCGCCCTTCCCTCAGCGCCCCATACGCTACTGGAACACCGCGACCACCGCCCCTTCCTGGCCTTTTCCACCGGCCTCGCCGTCATCCAAGACGGCGCGCTCGATGTTGTCGTTCAGGGGGCGATAGACAGCGCCGCCCGGGGACCTGACGGTCACTACTATTGCACCCGGGCAGATCAAATTCTCCGTTGTGATCTGGAACGCGGCGGAGAACCGCTAGACCTCAGCGCTGCATTCGCCGGCCGCCCTCAGGGCAAACGGCAAATAGTGTGCACGCCAGACGGCGACATCTGGGTTGAGGGATGCACCACGCGGCGGCACCTCAACGGCACATTCCTGGCCACCCCGCCCGCGCCCGCAACAGCGGCGCCCGCGCCTTGCACCGCAGACATCTACGGCAATCTCTGGGCCCTGTCAGACGGAGAATTGGGCCGCCAGGTGCTGGTGCTGCCGGCCAATGCGCCACAGCAATGGCAGGCGGCGTGGTTGCAAGCGGGACAGTGGGATTATCTGCTGGCCGATAGCGTCGGCTTTGTCTGGGTGGCGGGGCCGGAAGGCTGGCGCCGCTTCTGTCCGCGCCGCATGGAGGCCGGCTGGCAGACGCTCGACGACAACTTGCTGCCAGGCGCTGTCACGGCCGTCGGTTTTTCGCCCGACGACCGGATCCTGGCCGCCTTTGATAGCGGCGAGTTGGTGGAACTGGATACCAACGCCGGCGGCGAACTGCTGCCGCGATCACTGGCCACCCTGCCCGGCGCGGGGCGCTGTGTTTACACTGCTCAAGACGGCGCCATCTGGGCGGCCACCGACGACGGGCTCTACCGTAAAGAAGCAGAAGCGGACGCCTGGCAGCGCACCTGGGAAAAAAAGCGAGGCCGCCTGCCGGGGGGCGGCAACCACGATATTTTTGCCGCGCCGTGCCGCGACAAACTCTACGTCGCCGGCGGCTGGGCCGGGGAGTGGGGGCTCCCCCCCCGCGACCACGTGTGCGACGAACTCTTCGCCTACCACCCGCCCAGCGAATACTGGCAAGTGATCAGCCGCATGTACATCCCCCGGCGCTACAACGGAACGGCCGCACTGGACGGCCGCGTTTGGGTCGTCGGCGGCGAAAACCGCATCGTCGAGCGCGGCGGCGAAGGGCAGGTTCTCTACACCGTAGACATCTACGACCCGGCCAGCAACACCTGGACCGCCGGCCCTTCCCTCAACGTTGCCCGCACCGACCCCTTTGTCGTGATCTGCAACGGCCGCATCTACGCCGTGGGCGGCGCCGCCCACAACTCGGGGCCGGCGCTCGACTCGGTCGAGAGCATTGGCCCGGGCGATAGCGCCTGGCGCTTTGAAACGCCGCTGCCCCAACCCGCCCGCCAGGGCCACGCCTGCGTCCTCGACGGCGTCATCTACTGCGCCAGCAGCGACGGCATTTTTGCTTTTGATACGGCCGCCAATAGCTGGGATCTAAATCTGCCTCAACCCGGCACCATCGGCCAGGGCCCACTGGCGGCCGCTTACGGCGGCGAGGTCTGGCTCATAGGGGGGTACGAAGACCAACGCATCCGCTGCTACGACCCCGGCACCAGAACCTGGCGCCCCGGCCCCAACCTGCCCACAGAGCAGGCCTGGGGAGCCGCCGTTGTGTTGGACGGCCAGCTGTTCATAGTGGGCGGCGCCCATTATTCAAAAACACTCGAAACAGTCGTATTCGACGACCGCACCTACGTGCTGCGCCACGGAGTTGGCGGCAAAAGTTAACCCTGCACATTTTTTGCGTGCCGCAATGCGGCACTTCCTGTAGAAGATAAATAACGCGGAGAACCGATCTTATGAAAGTAGCCGTCATCGGCGCCGCCGGCTGGGTCGGCCGGGCGGTGCTGGAAAATTTCGCCGACCGCCACCAGGTGCGCGCCTTCGACTACGACCCGGCCGCCTGGGAAGTCTACCGGCGCTTTGACGGGGAGTGGGACGGCGAGAAAATATACGGCGACGTGGCCGACTTTCACGCCGTCAGCGATGCCCTGGAGGGCATGGACGGCGTGGTAAACCTCACCGCCTACTTCGGCTATCAGGACCCGGTGGAAAACAACCTCAACCCCTTCCTCATCAACGTAAAAGGGATGTGGAACATCCTCGAAGCGGCGCGGCGGCACAAACTCAGGCGGGTCGTGCAAATGGGCTCCTGCGTCGTGCAACACCCCGACGGCATCTTCCTGTCGTCGGACGTCCGCAGCAAGGAGGGCGACCTCTACGGCATCACCAAGCGCCTACAGGAAGAAGTGTGCCGCCAGTACCACGAAGCCCACGGCCTGCGCATCATCATCTTCCGGCCCTGCAGCATCGGCGACAGCCGCCTGGGGATCAGCCGCAGCGGCGACCCCGCCCGCGGCGGCATCAGCTGGGTGTGCCGCCACGACCTGGCCCAGGCCTGCCACCTGGCGCTAGAAAACGATAGCATCGACTTCGACATTATGCACACCGCCTGCCACCCCGAGGCGAACCAATACTGCAACGTCGCCCGCTCCCGCGAAATTCTGGGGCTGGAATACAAGGGACATTTTCCCGAGGGTTGATTGCCCCGGGCCGACTCGATCGGGACCGCAATCCTAATCGGTCCCGATCTCAGATTTTGGCTTGTGCGTTTCGAAAAGATCGGCGATCTCGGCCAGGGCGACGTCGACTTCGCGGTGGTCGGCCGCGTCAAAGGGAGGCACGCCGGGCTGGCGCATTAGCGCAGTTTGCAGCAACCCCCGGCGCACCAGCACCTCCTTCACAAAAGCCAGGCCCAGACAGAAGGTCAGATGAATGACCGGTGCCAGCCGGTTGAACATAGCACGGGCACCAGCCTTGTCGCTGGCGTGGAAGGTATTCCAAATCTTCACGTGCACGTCCACCACCTCTACCGACGGCATAAAGCCGTGGGCCCCCCGCTCCATCTCCGATGGCATCCAGCGGCACCAGGCGCCGCCGATCACCCCCCAGCAGCCGAGCAAATCGGCGTCGACCAGGCCGCTGATGTTGTGGGCACTGGGCTCCATCTCCTCCTTGATGTAGCGCACGTGTTCCAGTTCGGTGAGCAGCCGACGCAAAAAAGGCACGTCGACGCCGGGGCCCTGGGGGGCGTGCTGAATGAAAACCGGTCGCTGCGCCGTCTCGGCAATCGCCCGGTAGTAGTCCAAAATCTGCTCGGGCGTGGCCACGGCAATGTAGGGCGGCATGGCGATCACCGCCTCGGCGCCGACGTCGCGGGCGAAGGCGGCGTGTTCTACGGCGACGTTGACACTGGGGCCGGCGACGCCGGCGATCACCGGGATGCGGCCGCTGGCCTCGTCCACCACTACTTCTAACAACTGACGGCGCTCGGCGTCGGAAAGAAACTGGAACTCGCTGCCCAACACCGGGAACACCAGGCCGTGGGCGCCGGCCTCCACGCAAAAGGCGACCTGGCGCCGCATGCCGCCCAGGTCGAGCTCGCCGTCGGCGGCAATCGCCGTCTGCACTACCGGCAGAATGCCGCGAATGCGTTCCTCATTCATCTGTTATTCCTTTCTTGTTTGTGCTCAGATAGCCGCAGTTGGGAATTATAAAGGACCTTTAAAGTGCGGTCAAACGAGATTGACAGAGATGCTTGAAATACCTATGCTTGGCCCAATTTCCTCACCCAAAGGATCCACCATGGTTGACGCCGCCCAGGTCGCCCAGTGGCTCGCACAGCTCAAACAGGGATCGCTCACTGAGGCCGATCTCGAGCAGGCCCTAAAGCGCTTAAAGCAAAACGCTACAGCGTCGCCGGTGCAGCGCCTCCTGTATTTGCAAACCCACACGACCGACCTCGAATCGCCCGTAACTGGCATGTCTACCGTGGAAGGCGGCAAAGTCTACGACGGGCCGGACGACCTTGACCATTGGCCTTACCAGACGGTTTTGGAGGCCATGACCGACGGCTGGCGCATCATCAAATTCCCCGAATTGACTCTGGCCTACCTCGATCCGGAGTTCGGAGGTTTGAAATGGGAATTTATTCTGGAAAAATGAGGAGGACCGCCCGTGACCGCTGAACACTACGACTGTGAGGCCACCCTCACCGACGGGCAGGTAATGGAGTTCTGCCGCAACGGTTACCTGATGCTCGAAAGCGTGGTCCCCGACGCAATCAACCGCCGCACAGTGGCATTCCTCAACGAGCACGACGGACCCGAGCCCAGCGAAATTTTGCAAGAGGACTGGTTCGTCGACGCCGTCATCAAAAACCCCCACAGCGCCGGCGCCGTGCGCTCGCTACTCGGCAAGGACTTTATTCTGCCCACCCTCATAGCCAACCACCGGGTCGAATGCCCCGCGCCCGCCCTCAACTGGCACCAGGACGGCGGCTCTATCCTGACGCCGCGGCTCGACTACCTCCAGGTGTTCTACTACCCCCAAGAGGTCACCCGCGAGATGGGCCCCAGCGAAATTTTGCCGGGCAGCCACCTCTTTAGAGGCTACGGGGGCTTCCTCAGCCGGCTGCGCAGCCTCAGTCAATCCGTCCTCACCACCGCGCCACCGGGCACCATATTTTTAACCGTCTATTCGATCTGGCACCGCCGCAGCGCCAGCAGTGTCAGCACCATTCGCAACAACCTCAAATACAATTACTGGCGCACCGCCGAGCCGTGCCGCGACTGGATCCGCGACCCGAATTTTAACTTCTCCTGGCCCAAAAACGAATTTCCGCCCTTCACCGTGCGCGCCGCCCAACTGCTGGCCTGGCTCTGCGCCGAAGACTGGCAACACGTGGGCGGTCAGGGGTGGCCCTGCTTTTCGAGCACACCCCACCACAGCGACCAGCCCGGCTTACCGGCGGGTCTGCACCGGCATGTTCAGGACTGAGTAAGCGCGACGTTGAGAGAATGGCCCGCGTGCAGTTCCACTTACCTGACCTGCTAGTGGGCTGAGTCGCACCCGGAGGTGGAACCATCGTCAACACGCCGACCTATCTGGCCCAGCGCCTCGTAAACGCCGCAAACTCCCATCAGTCTAGCTTTAAAAATTCCGGAATATGGGCCGCCATCCATGCCCGCAACTGCTCCACATCCTCCTGCGTGGCGCTCAAATAGGTACCGCGCGAGCGCGGATGCATGCGCAGAAAACCGGTCGCCAGCCCCTGCAAGTGGTCGTAGGCCGTATCGGTAAAACCCTTTTCAGTAAACGGCCGCAGGCCTTCTTCGAAGAGGCGCCCGAGCATGACGGTCCACGGTTTCAACTCGTCCCACTGTTGTTGCTGCAGCAATTCAAACATGTGCAGAATGACGCACGGGTTGGCGTAGACCAGGGCGCTGGCGCAACCGATGGCGCCGCAGGGCCCCAGGCTGGACCACAACTCCTCGCCCACCCAAACGTTAACGAATTCGCTCAACTGCCGGCACCCTTCCGGTGTGCAACCGAGCGTATTGGCGTTCGACTTTACCGCGTAATAACAACCGGTGGCGTCAAAGACGGCCCGGTGCTGCTCGATGCTCAGCGCCTTCTTGGCCCGCATGGTTTCGTAGATAGTCAGGGCCAGGCCGGGACACGGTTTGACGACGTCTTCAAAAAACCCGATGACCTCTCGATCGTCCAACTCCATCCAGAAAGGCAGAGCCACCTGCACCGCGTCGGCGCCAACCTCGGCGGCGTACTCGGCGCGACGCTGGGCCCCCAGGGTGTAGGTGGAAGTAATGCCGAGCATGGCGGGCGTGCCGTGTTTCTTGCATTCGTCCACCGTGACCCGCCCGATCTCTTTCCACTCGTCCAGCTCCATGGCGTAGAATTCGCCGGTGGTGCCGGCCGTGTAGACGCCGGGCACGCCGGCTTTGCAGGCCCGTTCTAAATCGGCGCGGTAGGCCTGTTCGTCAAAATTCAGATTTTTGTCCCAGGCGACCGGCATGCCGGCCCAGGGCCCTACCAAATCGTTGCGTGTGAGCATTTGTCCAATTCCAGGGTTAGGGGGAAAAGTTTCATTTTGTAGAATATGAAGAAAGTGAACAGTTATTGACTATTTATTTTTGTTTAACGCACATATCATCTCAAACCACAATGCCACATTGGGCGCCCTCGTGCACGTACTGCATCCGCGGCAAGGCGATCACAACGCCGTCCAATTGGGCGCGAATTTCCGCCAGTGTCTCGCCGTAGAGGTCGCGCACCGTGCCCAGCAAATCCCCGGCGGCGACAATATCCCAAATTTTCACCGCTGGGCGCCACAGCCCGGCAACCGGCGTCTGGTTGTGCGATGCCATATTGCCTGCACCGTGCCCCAGCGACTCGACCTGCAAGCGCGGTGCGAACGGCTCGACCTCCGCCTCCAACATGCCCAGATGGACCATGAACCGCGTCAGGGCACTCTTGTATTCCTCCTCGCCGCCCATGCCCCAGATCGTTTCCCAGTATATCGCAGGAACTTCGGCGAGCAGAGAGGCGTACAGGGCGGTGCGGCCGCTGGCGTCGTCGCCCATGGCCGCCGTCGCCGCATGCATCGGATCGAATTCGTGTCCCCACACCAGCGGCAGACCCGTCGCCACACTCATCTGGCGCTGCACGTCGGTCAGTTCCGGCAGAGCCGAGCAAATATTGTAGCCTGAAAGTGTCGCGCCCAACATCCCCGGCCCATAGGTGTGCAGCGCCACCATGTGCGTCGGTTTATGGGCGCCGACCTGACCGAGAAAATCATTTTGCAGGGTATAGGCCACGCGCTCCGTAAGCATGCCGTCCGCCTTGCCCGGGTAACAGCGCGCCAGATTCTGCCCATCGGCAGCAGCGACGCGGGCGCAGTGCAGGTAGCTGTCGACCGAACAGCAATGCACCCCCACAACGCGCCCCTTGAGGGCCAGCGGATCGAGCCCTTGTAACGTCTCCTGCAAGGCGACAATATTTTCGTACTCGTTGCCGTGCTCGCCGGCAATCAGCAAAAGCAGTGGCCCGTCTTCCACCCCCGCC
>CAXGRO010000131.1:0-11203 GCA_964012055.1 uncultured bacterium | reverse complement strand
ACTACAGGAGTACGACATCCTCTTTGCCGAACAGCCCATCCCGCCCACCCACGTCGACGAAATCGCCCACCTGCGCCAGAACACCACCATCCCCATCATGGCCGACGAGAGCGTTTTCACCCTAAGCGACGCCTGGGAAGTGACCTCGCACGCCGCCGCCGACATCCTCAGCGTCTACCCCGGCAAACACGGAGGACTCGCCGCCACCCGCCAGATCGCCCACGTCGCCAAAGCCGCCGGCATCGTCTGCCACATGGGCAGCAATCTCGAATTGGGCATCGCCACCGCCGCCATGCTGCACCTGGCTTGCGCCGAGCAGGGCATCGCCAGCGAGACCTACCCCGACGACCTCATCGGCCCCCTCTACCACGAGGCCGACATGATCACCGAGCCGCTCGATTTGGGCCCCGAAGTGGCGCGCGTGCCCGAGGGGCCGGGGCTGGGCGTGGAGCTGGACGAAGAGCAATTGGCACGCTGGCGCGAGCAGTAAATCTTTTAGTTGACAAGATATAGCACGGGCGATAGAATGGGTACGTCACTGTAAATTTGGCGCAATTTTTTCGCGCTATAAATTGGAGGTATTCATGATTCATCTCCCACTACCTCTAACCCTAAACCGCATCCTCATCACCCCCCTGCTCGCACTGTGAGCCTGCGGCAACCCCGTAGAAGACGAAATACAAAACCTGGTGGAAGGGGGCGCCAAGGCCGAAAAAGCCAAAATGGCGCTCAACCTGGCCGAGGCCATCTACCGCCTCTACCTGCGCGAAGAATACAACCGCCTGGTGCAGGCCCTCGTCGACGCCCTGCAAGACCCGGCACCCCAGGTGCGCAGCGTCAGCGCCCGCGCTCTGGGCGATTTTAAAAAGGACAAATTCGCCGAACCCCTCATCGCCCTGCTCAAGCGCGAAAAAGACAACGAAGTGCGCCGCGAAACCCTGGTGGCGCTCGAAAGTTTGGGCGCCAAAACTGCGCACTTTAGCAACAGCATCTCCATCGCCGAAGTGCGCACCGAAAAGCTGAGCGAAGAACAGCGCCAGCGCTTTACCCAGGCGCTATTACAGCTAACCCGCAAAGATTTGCCCGACTCCCTGGCCGCGCGCACCAACGAATGGCTCGAAGTCATCGCCGAAGAAAAAACCGTCACCGCCCACAACCTCATCCTGCAGGCCAACCTCGACGAGGCCGAACGCCTGCTGCGCGACGCCCTGGCCCTGGTGCCAAACAGCAAAAATGCCAACTACAAACTAGGCCGCTTTTATTACGACAATGGCGAGCCCCAAAAAGGCCTGGCCATCCTCGACAGCCTGGGTTTTGTCGCCCACATCAACCCGCTCAAAACCGCCCCAAAAATCGACGGCCAGCTAGACGAAGCGGCCTGACGCGGCGTCGCCCCCCTCACCGAATTCTACCAGTGCATTTGGAAAATGGGCGCCTACCCCATAGAGGGCAAAGCCGAGGTCTATTGGGGCCACGCCAACGACAAACTCTACTTCGCCGTAAAAGGCTACGAACCCTCCACCGCCAATTTGGTGGCCGCCGTCACCCAGCACGATTCGCGTTGCATCTCGCGCGACGACTGCGTTGAAATCTTCTTTGACACCAACCACGACCGCCGCACCTTCCACCACATCATCATCAACAGCCTGGCCGTCTACCAGGACAAAGTCCGCGACACCCAGGCCGGCTACGGCGACCTCAGCTGGGAAGGCGTCAGCGCCGCCGCCGCCCACGTCGCCGAGACCTACTGGACCGCCGAGCTCGAACTCCCCTTTTCCAGCTTTCCCGAGCAGAACATCGGGCCCGGCACCGTGTGGGGTTTTAACGTTGCCCGCGTGCGCATTGGCAACGCCGGCGAGTACGGCCAGTGGGTGCCCACCTACGGCAACTCGCACCGCCCCGAGCGCTTCGGCTTTCTCGTCTTCAACTAAATTATTGCCTGCGGCCCCGGCGTACCGTATATAATACCCTATGCTCACCACCGCCGACTTTGCCGTCATTGCCCTCTACGCCGTGTTCATGACCTGGCTCGGCATCCAGGCCAAGCGCCGCGCCACCGGCGTCGACGCCTACTTTGCCGCCGGCCACAGCCTACCCTGGTGGATGGCCGCCATCTCGCACCACGTCTCGGGCTACAGCGCCGTGGTTTTTGTCGGCTTTGCCGGCCGCGCCGCCAGCGCCGGCTTTAGCATCTGGACCCTGTTCTCGGTGTCCACCTTCATCGCCATGATGACCGCCTGCATTTTGTGGGCCCCACGTTGGTCGCGCCTCAAAGTGCTCACCCCGGTCGAATACCTCGAACAGCGCTACAGCAATGCGGTGCGCGCCCTGGTGGCGCTGTGCGGCATCGGCGTCAAGTTTATCGACTTAGGGATCAAACTCTACGCCATCTCCATCGTTGTCCAGGTGGTCACCGGCTGGCCGCTCCTGCCCATCATCGCCGTCGGCGGCCTCATCACCATCGCCTACGTGCTCGTCGGCGGCCTGTGGGCTACGGTACTGACCGACGTGGCGCAGTTCTTCATCCAGCTGCTGCTCAGCGGTATAGTCGTGATTATCGTTTTGGGCGAATTGGGCGGCTGGAGCGCCATGTGGGCGCAACTGCCGCCCGAGCGCTACGGTCTCTTTAACCCCGGCGCCGGCATTGGCTTCGACTTCTGGTTTGTGCTCATGCTGATCACCGTGCTCAGCTACAGCGGCGCCACCTGGGGCCTGGCACAGCGCTTTATCGCCGTCGAAAAACCGCGCGAAGCCCAGCAAGCGGCCATGCTCTCCGGCGTTCTCTACCTCTTCTACCCCCTGGTCATTCTCATCCCCGCCTGGGCCGCACCGCTGATGCTGCCGCAGCACTTCGACCCGGTCACCTTCCTGCCCCTGGAGGGCTTCGATCCACAACAGACCTATGTGTTGATGGCGCAGAAGGTGCTCGACGGCCTGGCGCCGGGCCTGATCGGCCTGCTCATCTGCTCGATGTTTGCCGCCACCATGTCGATGATCGACAGCGATATCAACTCGCTGGCCGCCGTTTTCACCAAAGACATCTACCAGCGCAATTTTGGCCAAGACGTCAGCGGCGACAAACTCTTCCGCATAGGGATGTACGCCACCATCGCCTTTGGCCTGGCGGTGCTGGCCACTTCCATCTGGGTATCGCAGAGCGAGGGCACCGAGAAGGTATTTAAAAAAACCATAGAGCTCTTCAGCGCCCTGCTGCCGCCGGTGGCCATCCCGCTGATGTTCGGCATGGCCTGGAAGCGCACCACCGCGCGCGGCGCCGTCCTCTCATTGGTGGGCGGTTTTCTCACCTTCGCCCTGCTCAAGTCCCTCTACCCGGATCAATTTGTCATCTACACCGGCGGCGAGGTTTTGGCCTCCCTGCTCATATTCTTTGGCGAAGGTTTTATCGGCAAACGCAGTGAGGAGAAAGAGCGGCAAGTAGAGGAGTTATTCGCCAAGGTGACGCAATAAATGGCCCTTCGATTTTACTTGCGCTTGTTAATTTCCTGACCAATGCTGATGCTGGTGCCGTCCTGCAGTTGCACATCCATCCAGGTCGTGTCGAGGGTCGCGCCGCTGCGCACTTGGGTTTTGACTTCTCTCCAAGTGGGCGTCCCCTCTACTGCGTAGTTTTGCACTTCCCGTCGCTCGTCCGAGTCTGGAGAGTATGTGGACAATAGATCGATATTCCGCATGTCGGCAAAAGACCAGCCCAGGACGCGCTCCACCTCCTGGTTGATCAATAAAATCTTTCCCCCCGCGTCGTAGAGGATGATCATGATCGGAATACTGTCGAAGATGGTCTTCAGTATTTCTCGCTGGCGCTTCAGGCCTTCCTCTGCCCGTTTGCGCTCCTCCACCTCCCGGCTCAAGGCCCTAAAGTCCTGCGTCCGCATGAATGCCCCGGAAACGACCTCGGCCAGGCGCTGCAGGACTTCGACCTCCCTCTCGCCAAAAGCGTTTTCCTCGGTGCTGTTTATGGCCAGCGTGCCGCCGGCAAAAGGCACGTCGATTATCGAGTGGATCTCGGGGTTGATTTTATCTTCAAAATTTGCATCCCATTGCTTCATTTCGTCGCGGTTCTGCCGGTAGGTGCACTCCCCCGTATCGACGCTGTGGCGGATGGATCGGCTTATTTCGTTGCGCACGAAGCACTTCACTACGCTAATCTGAGTCAGAAACTGCTTCGCACTCCAGTCACGGGAGGTGCCGATATGTTGTATCGGCGCCGCCAAATTTGCTCTCCACATCGATTTGCTTTAATGTATTTCGTACCTAAACCGAGCACATTCTATGCGCCTATTTCTACTATTATTTGTATTTCTCCTCGCCCTCACCACCTGTTCCCCGTCCGCCCCCCGCGACGACAGCCGCATCACCCTGGAATTTTGGACCATCGCCCTGGGCGACGCCTTTGCCGACTACATCAACGGCATGATCGCCGCCTACGAAGCCCAGCACCCCAACGTGCGCATCCGCTGGGTGGACGTGAGCGGCAGCGAAGTGTCGGAAAAATTCCTCGCTTCTCTGGTGGGCGACGACCCGCCCGACGTGGCCAACGTCTACGACCTGCCGCGCTTCTTGCAATACGACGTGCTGGTCAATATGGACGACGCCGTCGCTCCCCAAGACCAGGCCAAGCGCCTGCAAAACTTCTGGCGCGGCATGGGCTATTACCAGGGCGACAACTACGCCATTCCCTGGTACTCCAGCGTCAACATGATGTGGTACAACCGCGAGCTCTTTGCCGCCGCCGGCCTCGACCCCGAGTGGCCGCCAACAACCATCGACGAAATGCTCGAAATGGGGCGCACCATCAAACGCCAGACCGGCAAGTACGGCATCTCCTGGTATTTGCACCCCTCGCTGAGCACCCCGGCCTGGGCCCTGCTGCGCCTCGACGGTTTCTGGCCCCTCTTCGAAGGCAACCGCACCACCATTAACTCGCCGCGGGCCCACGCCATTTTAAAAAAGTGGGTCGACGCCTATAAAGACGGCGTCTTGCCGCCCGAAGCCCTGGCTGCCTCGGGCCGCGACAACGTCAACTGGTTTATCGAAGGTCGCGCCGCCATGCTGCCCTTCTCCGGCGGCTGGATCACCCGCTACTTCGACGCCTCCTTTGAGGCCAAGGTGGAGCCCGTGCAAAACCCGCGCGGCACCCTGGGCAAGGTCCCGGCCAGCAATATGGTGCTGGTAGTCCCCAAAAAGTCGCCCCACGTACAAGAGGCCGTCGACTTTGGCCTCTTTGTCACCAACGACCACAACCAACTCGAATTCTGCCGCCTGGTGGCCATCCTGCCCTCCACCAAAAAAGCCGCCGCCGACCCCTACTTCCGCCGCCCCCCCGAAACCATCGCCGACGCGGCCAACGCCATTTCCGCCGCCGACATCCCCAATTCCTTTGTCCAGGCCCCACCCGACGTCAAGGGCTGGAGCCGCATGGAGGACATCCTCTACGAAGAATTCGCCAAGGCCATGGGCGGCCAGCAATCGCTGGAACAGGCGCTGGCACGCATCGAGCGCAAGTGGAATCACCTGCTGCACTACCAATAAGGCAAACCATGCATTCCAAGAAGTCTCCCTACCTCTTCATCGCCCCGGGCCTGCTGCTTTTGGCCACGTTCTTCGCCTACCCGCTGCTCGACACCTTCTGGCTCAGCGTCCACAAATACAACATTTTTAACCCGGCCGAATTTGTCGGCCTCGACAATTTTCGCCGCGCCCTCGACGACGAGCTGTTCTGGCGCGTTTTGGCCAACACCCTGCTCTACGCCCTCATCGTCGTGCCCTCCCTGGTGGTCATTTCTTTTTTCTTGGCCCTCCTGCTCAACAGCACCCTGCACGGCATCAAAATCTTCCGCACCCTCTACTACATCCCGGTGGTCACCTCCATCGTCGTCGCCGGCATCATATGGAAGTGGATCTACAACGCCGACGGCCTGCTCAACGCCCTGCTCCAGGGTATAGGCATCAGCGGCCCCTCGTGGCTGGCCGACGCCCGTGGCGTGCCCCAGGCGCTGCTCGAATTTTTGGGCTTTTCCGTCTCCTCGCCCTGGTTTTCGGAGCCGGCCATCGCCCTGTTCTCGGTGGCCCTGGTCACCGTGTGGAAGGCGGCGCCCTACTATATGATCATCTACCTGGCCGGCCTGCAGGGCGTGCCCGTCCAGCTGGTGGAGGCGGCGCGCGTCGACGGCGCCAATTGGTGGCAGGGGGTGCGCAACGTCATCATCCCCACCATCCAGCCCTACACTTTAGTCGTGTCCATCATCGCCACCATCGGCGCCCTGCGCACCTTTGGCGAGGTTTACGTGATGACCGGCGGCGGCCCTTTCCACCGCACCAACCTGCTGTCGTATTACATTTACACGCTGGGCTTTAAATACCTGGAAGTGGGCTACGCCGCCGCTGTGTCGCTCATTTTGCTGGCCATCATATTGGTCTTTGCCCTGCTCAACTTCCGCCTGGCCGGCGGCGACAACACCGAGAGCCCCTGATGTCGCGCGATTTAATCCAGCGCCTCGTCCTCTACACCCTCCTCGTTGTGGTGGGCGTCGCCCTGCTGCTGCCCTTTGCCTGGCTGCTGTCCACCGCACTCAAGTCCGAAGCGGCCGATCTGTTCTCCTACCCGCCCCAGTGGATTCCCGACCCCGTCGTCTGGAGCAATTTCGTCAAGTCGTGGGACCTGCTGCCTTTTGGCCTCTACATTTTTAATACCTTCTTCATCGCCATCACCACCGTAATTCTCAACCTCTTCCTCTGCTCGCTGACCGGCTACGCCCTGGCGCGCATGCATTTTTTTGGGCGCCAGGCCATCTTCTACGCCGTCTTGGCCACCACCATGGTGCCCTTCCAGGTGCTGCTCATCCCGCTCTTCATCGTCACCCTAAAGCTAGGCATGGTCGATTCCTACGCCGGCGTCATTTTGCCGGTGGCGGTCAATGCCTTTGGCATCTTCCTGCTGCGCCAGGCCTTCACCACCATCCCACTCGATTTGGAAAACGCCGCCCGCATAGACGGCTGCAACGACTTCACCATCTACGCCCGCATCATGCTGCCGCTGATCAAACCCGCCCTGGCCACCCAGGCGGCCTTCACCTTTGTGGCGCAGTGGAACGACTTCCTCTGGCCGCTGGTGGTGCTCAAAGACCGCGACCTCTACACCCTGCAGCTGGCCCTGGCCAGCCTCCAGGGCGTCTTTGGAGTAAACTGGCGCTACATTTCGGCAGCTTCCATCATCGCCCTGGTGCCGACGGTGATTTTCTTCTTTTTCACCCAGCGTTTTTTCACCCAGGGCTTGACCAGCGGCGGGGTCAAGGAATAGATCTGAGCACAACTATTCGACGCCATGAATGAGCAAAATCTGCTGATAACTTCCGACACAGGGCGCAGCTATTTCCAACAACTGCACGAGTCTCCCGCCTTTGGCGCCGCCGGCCACTTTGACCTCGACGAGCTACGAGAGATCATGGGCCCGCGGCGCGACCCTATCGACGATTCCGTACAATGCATCCCGTGGCGCCTGGATGACCTGAGCGGCGAGTGGGTGATCGCCCCAGACGCCGACCCCGATCTGCGCCTCCTTTACCTGCACGGCGGCGGCTTTGTCTCCGGTTCTAGCGCCTACTACCTGGCCATGGCCGCCCGCCTGTCGGCGGCGGCAAGGTGTGCGGTGCTACTCCCCAACTACCGGCTGGCCCCGGAGCACCCCTTCCCCGCCGCTATAGAGGATTGCGTCTGCGCCTACGAGTGGCTGGTAGAATCTGGACCCAACGGCCCCGCACCGGCAAAGTCGACGTTTATCGCCGGCGATTCGGCAGGCGGCGGATTGACTCTGGCTACCCTGCTCACCCTGCGCGACCGCCACCGCCCCTTGCCGCAGGCGGGCATCCCCCTATCGGCCTTTGCCGACCTGACGCTAAGCGGAGAGAGCCTCGCATCTGAAGAAGAGTTCGACCCCATTATGAGCCCTCGCTGCCTGCCGCAATTTGTCCAGTTCTACCTGGGCGACGCCGACGCCCGCCACCCTTACGCCTCGCCGATCTTTGCCGATTACACCGGCATCCCACCCCTTCTTTTCCAGGTCGGCGAACACGAAATCATTCGCGACGATAGCGCCAGCGCCGCGGCCAAGGCGCGCGCCGATGGCGTTGACGCGACGCTCGAAATTTGGCCGGGCATGTTCCACGTCTTTCCCTCGCACGAGCCGCTACTACCCGAAGGGCGCAAGGCGATCGAACACATTGCCCGGTTCATCCAAAAACACCGAGCCGACAAGGAGTGAGGCGCGCATGAATAGCCAAGCGCAGGCACGCGCACCCTCGCACAGAAAAGCATTTAACAAAGCAACGAAAATTTCACATCTTATATTCTATCTTTGAAAGGTCCTGTTAGGAAATTATTAATGATGCAAACTCCGCCCCCCCCTCCCATGCCCGTCATACCGCTCAACCCGCTGCTCGTCGACACCACAGCAGACCCAGATCTTACGCAACTCTTGCAGCGCCCCACCGGCGACCTCGCCCGCACCACCCGCCCGTCCTTTATGGCCAACGAAAAATCCCCCGTGCTCTGGTCGTCCAGCGACTGGGAAAAGATGGAAGCCGAGCGCCAGGACCTCTTCGACATGGCGGCCATAGAGTCACAATTCGACTACGAACAATTTTTACTGGACGGCTACGCCATTTTTAAAGGGATCATGACGCCGCATATCACCGAGCAGTGGACCGCGGCTTTGCAGTACGGCCAGCAACTCAACGACCGCCTGCTGCAAGCCGACTGGGGCAAAATTGACTGGCCGAGCCTCGGTCGCACGCCGCCGCCGCAGTTTCTCACCCCCGAGGAAGTCGACAACGCCCTGGGCAACAGCCAGGCCGTGCCACAAAAGGACGACGCGACGGGCGTCAAAACCCTGCGCCAACACAGCGTCTTTGCCGAGTACTTCCCGGCCGGGCACGTCCCCTTTTTGATGGACGTGCTCACCCACCCGCAAATGCTGCAATTGCACCGCATGTGCCTCGCCTGCGACACCGTCTATTTCGACCACAACCAGCTCTTGAGCCGCTCCGGCGGCTACGCCGGCTGCCCCTGGCACAGCCACCGAATCGGCGGCGGCTACGACAATTGCGGCGTCGCCAGCCCAGAAGAATACAAGGCACAACCCAACGCCGTCCTCACTCTTTGTTACCCCCAGGGCTTTAACGCCGACAACGACGGTGGCCTCAAAGTCGTGCGCGGCAGCCACCTCTTCCGCGACCCGCAAGGTTGCCGCGGCGTCGACGACGACGAAATAAGCAGCAACTGGCTTAAAGGCCGAACCCACCCGGTCACCGGCGCGCCCTTGCAGCTGGAACACCTGGCGTTGCCCCCCGGCACCGTCGTCTGCTGCCTGTCGCACGCCGTGCACGGCGTGTCCCCCAAAGACGCGCACAAAGATACGCGCTGGTGTTCGCTGCACTGCTACAAGAAGGCCGACGACCAAACCGGCCTGGTTCAGCCCCCCAGCGCCGTCCCCCCGGTGTGGGCGCTCAAAGCACAGCGCGGCGAATTGCCCCCTGTCCTAACGCAATTGCTGCGGCACAGCTTCGACCGGGCGCTGACCGGCTACCGCACCAAATTCGACGACCCCTAAAGACGCAGATTCACTCTATACTGCTGCGGAGATAAATAGATGACAACCCACACCCTGCCCATATGCGACCCCCACTTCCACATGTGGGACCTGCCCAACCGTCCCAACCCCAACCTGGGCGCCGCCGTGGAGCAAAACCTGCCGACCTACCTGGCCGCAGACTACCTGCGCGACATAACTCAGATGCCGACGCCGCTGCAGCTGGTGTCGGCCCTCCACGTGGAAACGATCGTTGGACAAATGGAGGGCGGCGCGCCGCTCGACACCGTAGACGAGAGCCGCTGGGTGTGCTCCCAGTTAGATCCCGTCATGCAGGACCGCCCCTTTGGCGTGGTAGCCTACCTGCACCTGGCGCAGGACGCCGCCACCCGCGAGCGCATTTTGCAACAGCACGTAGAAGCCTCCAACGCACGGCTGCGCGGCGTGCGCATGATTCTCAACCACCACCCCGACAACACGGAGCTGACCTGGCCGCAGGTGGAACACGGCGATTTTCTGCGCAGCAACGACTTTCGCGAAGGCATCGCCCTGCTCGAGCGCTCCAACCTGTCCTTTGATTTGTCGTGCCACCCGCACCAGGTGGCCGACGCGGTAGACGTTATTGCCAATTACTCGTCCCTCCGCGTCGTGGTCAACCACCTGGGCTTTTTGCACGACGGCGAAGACCAGGCGCACGAAGATTTGTGGCGCAAGAGCATGCTGTCCCTGGCCGCAGTGCCCAATATATACATAAAGCTGTCGATGCTCTGGTTTGCCCGCAGCGGCTTTCTGCAAGACGCCGACAAAGAGGCCAAGGTCCGCGACCTAGTCCGCGAGGTGATCGACCTGTTCGGCTGCGAGCGCTGCATGTTCGCCAGCAATTACCCGGTGGACAAAGTGCAGGATATCGACATTAAAACGCTCTACGGCAAGTTTTTGGAATGGAGCGCCGATTTGTCCGACGGCGAGCGCGCCGCCCTCTTCCACGACACCGCAGTGCGCGCCTACAACCTGGCTTGATGCGTCTGCCCGTACGTTTTATACTGTTTTAATTAAAACCACACAGCGAGGAAAATTATGTCTACGACGTTAGTACACATTGGCGTGCGCGCCAGCAATTTGGAAAAGACCATTCGCTTTTGGCGCGACGGTTTGGGCCTGCCGGTTTTTCACCAGCGCGACGGCTGCTTTGACTTGAGCGACGGCCACCACAACTTTCGCGTCTTCCAGCACAACGGGCCCGAGCGACCCGAGCACGTCAGCGGCATGCTCGACTACCTGCACATTGGCATGCGCGTGCAAAATTTGGAAGAGGCGGCGCAGCGGCTGCTCGACATGGGCTATGAGATTTTTTCCGACGGGTTGAACGGCAAGGTGCCGCTGGATGTGCACAAGCTTGAGGAGGGGGCGTTTAAGGTGGAAGATCCGGACGGGATTACGGTGGATGTTACTGCGAATAATGAGCAGTGGCCTGGGGCGCAGTTGGGGCAGGTGTAGTGTTTATAGAATGGGCGTTTGCCTGGGACGCGATTAGGGGGTGGTCCCTCGCTCATGACGCTCAATTCTAAGAAGCCGTCTTAAAAAGGTCCAATTTTGTAG
>CAXGRO010000130.1:0-11218 GCA_964012055.1 uncultured bacterium | reverse complement strand
AGCTTATTATACGAGGACAGCGGACAGAGGAATTGAAATCGGAGCCCGGCAGGAGTCGGGCGAGCACCGAAGGTCCGCCAACTCGAAGAGTTGAGCGCCATGAGCGAGGGACCCACCCCCACTCCGCGTACCAAGTAAACGTCAATAAAAAAATGCTCCACATCATTTGGGATACGCGCGGATATTTCTTCTGGCTCTTAGTGGTTTCGCTGTTGTGCTGGTTGTTGGAGCGCTGGAAACCCTGGCGCCGCGATCAAAAAGCCTTG
Source organism: uncultured bacterium (assembly GCA_964012055.1). GTDB lineage: Bacteria > Latescibacterota > UBA2968 > UBA8231 > UBA8231 > CAXGRO01. The sequence goes on along the minus strand of CAXGRO010000130.1, from coordinate 10,952 downwards.
CGCCAACAAATTGGACAGGACTTTTTCTGGTTGGTATTTAACGGGCACTACGCCGGCGTGCTCGTCGCTTTTATTGCCGGCTGGTTTATCGAGCAAGCGCAGAAGTGGGCGGGGGTCGACGTGCGCGCCTTAGAACAGGTGCAATTGCTGACCCAGGCGCCGCTGTGGATACAGTTTTTGGTCTTTCTGGTGTTGAAAGACTTTTGCGAGTGGTGCGTGCACAATTTATTGCACCGGGTGCCGTGGCTGTGGGAATTTCACAAATTGCACCACAGCATTGTCGAACTTGATTGGATCGGCAATATGCGCTTTCACTGGATGGAGATTGTTGTCTATAAAAGCTTGACCTTCTTGCCCATGGTGGTGTTGGGGGTGGACGGTCGAGTGATCTTATGGGTGGCGATAGTGGGCACGTTGATCGGCCATTTGAATCATTCTAACTTGAGAATAGACTGGGGGCCGCTGCGCTACGTGATCAATTCGCCGCGCTTTCACGTGTGGCACCACGACGTGGTGTTGCACGGCAAGGCGGGACAGAATTACAGTATTTTGTTCAGCCTGTGGGATTGGATTTTTGGCACGGCGTACCTGCCGGACGCGGAGGAACAGCCCCAGCGCCTGGGATTTGCGCGCATGGAAGAATTTCCCAGGGGGCTGGTGGGCCGATTGGCCTATCCGTTTTGGAAAAAGAAGACATTGCCTTAATAAAGGAGGATATCATGTCTGTACCGATCGACAAGCAGGTAGAGAAAATGGTCGAAGTTGAAGTGGAGAAGCCGGCTACAGGTCGGCCGCATGAGGGCAAGGTGCTGGCCGCGGTGCAGGCGCACGCCGACGACATCCCGTTTTTTTGCGGCGGCACCGTGGCCAAACTCATCGACGAGGGCTACACCGCCTACCTCATTCAGACCACCAACGACGAGAAGTGCGGCCCCACCGCCAGCATCGGCGAGACCATTTTACAAAACGAGCGCGAGGTAGACGATTTGGCCGGCGCCTTGGGCTTTAAGCAGGTGTTTAATTTGGGCTACCGCAACCACCGTTTGGACGAGGCCTCGCCGCTGGAATTGCGCGCCCGGCTGGTGTTTCTCTTTCGCTACCTCAAGGTCGACACGGTTTTGAGCTTTAACCCCTGGGAGCACTGGGAGGAAAACCCCGACCACTCTGTCACCGGCCGCGCCGTGGAGACGGCCAGTTGGATGGCCGGCATGGGCAAGGACTATCCCGAGCAGGTGGCCGCCGGCATTGGGCCGTACGGGGTGAAGGACAAATACTATTGGGTCATGCGGCCGCAGGCGCCCTACAATAGGGTGGTGGACATAAGCCGGTACATGGACGCCAAAGTCGAGTCGATGGTGGTCAATAAAGCGCAGGGGCCGGCCGGGGCGCACGGATCGCGGCTCAAGGCGCAGCTGGCGCAGCGGGGTTTAAAATTGCCGGCTTTGGGGGACGACGACGCCACTGCCGACTGCGAATACATAAAATTGTTTTTGCTCAAAGACTACGCCGAGATCGGCCGTTTGTACGGGCTGGAGTACGGCGAGTGGTTCTATTATATGCCGCCGCGCGGCACTTTTGTGGGGTCGCTGTTCAAAGGGGATATAGAGCACTATATAGAAGAGAACGCGGTGCCGCTGGACGCGACTTAGCGGAAGACCAGAAGGCCAAAGTCCTGGGGGCTGTGGCCGCCCTGGTGGTAGGTGCGCACCCACTGGCTGTACTCGGAGCCGCGGAAGGTGCGCACAAAATTAAACCCCCATATGGCGTCTGGCGGCGGCTGCGGCACGTGGTCCTGCCCAAAGTCGAGCCGGTATTCGACCGACCAGAAGTCGTCGCTCACATGGGCGGTGGCCTGGCCTTTGGCGTTCCACTGGGCGTCTTTATTGCGTGGCCCCACGCACCAGCCGTCCGAGAGCGTGGCGATGCTGTTGATGCCCACGTGCATGTAGGTCTGGTGATCAAAGTTGGTGTCGATGAAGAATTCAATCACGTCCTCAAACCATATGCTGCCGTCGGCTTCCTTGGTTTTTACCACCAGGCTGTCTAGGTGGTCGTCATAGCCTATAAAGCCGATAAACAGTGCCTCTGTCGTATAGCCTATGCGGAGTTCGGTTTTTACCTCGGAAGGCAGGGCGGCCTTGTGGTTAAATGAGTATTGGAAGAAGGAGTCGACGCGGGCGCTTTGTTGCCAAACCGCTTCGTCGAGCCGGCCGTCCAATTGGGGGGGCTGGGCCAGGCGCGGCACGTCCATAAGCATGCCGTAGCGGCGCAGCAATTTTAGGCCGGCTTCTCGGCGGTCGTTGGCAAAATAAAAGCGGCCCAGGCGGTAATTGCCTTGCTTGCTGTGGGGCGAATGGTTTAGCGCTTTGGCGTAAAGGGATTCGGCTTTGGCCACTTGGGCCTGTAGTTCAAATTGCTCGGCCTGGCGTATCCAGCGATCGACGTAGTTTTCCACCTGGATCATCGCTTCCATGCGCGTGCCGGGTGCGAGTCAGCGAGCAGGCGGCGGGCCGTTTCGTCCAGCGAGTCTACCTGGGCGGCGCTGAGTTTGGCCTCCATATTGGCCAACCCCTGCAGGGCCTGAAAGCGCACTTCGCCGTCTTGGTCGCGGGTGGCCTGCAGCAGGGCGTCGCCGAGGGCGGCGTGTTTAATGAGCCCCAGGCGTTCGGCGACGCGGGCGCGAACGGGGGCCGGGGCGTCGCCGAGCAAGAACTGGCGCAGCGCGGCTTGGATGCGCGCGTCGTCCACCCGCATCATCAAACTGGTGAGCACGTCGATTAGGTCCGTGGGCGGCGGCGTGCTGCGGGTCGTCGAGCGCGGCCAGCAGGGGGCCGACGGAGCGGTCTTTGGCCAAAAGCAGTTCCTGCTTGGCCGCTTCGCGCTCGTCGGGGCCGCCGCCGAGTTTGGCGATGCTGTCTTCTATGGAAGGCCCGCAGGCGGCACAGGTGAGGAGGAGGACAAATGCGGCGTGCTGTATTGTTTTCATCAGGAGTATTTTCCCGAAGTCTCGGTGGGGTTATGATAGGGAATGTTGAGAAAAAAGTGTCCCCTGGCAAATGAAATTTTGCAAACTTGCCTAGGTAAAGCGGAAAGGTTTCAGGTCTCCAATCTGACGATTTGGTTAGATGTCAGATAGAGGAGCACCGGACGTAATTAGGATTGTGATGAGATACTGGAGAAATGCTGAGGTAGGTACCAGCGGCGGGTTTTGAGGGGCAGAACCCGCCGCTGGATGATTGGATCGTCAGCTGTGCTGATTTTTGTTAGGTGTTACTTATTGGGCGTCTCGAGCTTGACCGCCGCCTCCGAAACGCGCACCCCCGCCGCCGGCACCGGGTCCACGGCGTCTGGTCGAAGCCGCTCTTCTCTCGGCGGGGGTCATGGCCGCCAACCTTTCGGCCTTTTTCTGGCGGCGGATGCCCCGTTGAATGTCGAGCTTCTTCTTAACCGAGGGTTTAACGTAGAAGCGTTTCTTCTTGATCATTCGCAAAACGCCGGACTTCCGCGTCTTTGTGGAGAAGCGGCGCAGAGCTTTTTCGAACGGCTCGTGGTTGCGCACGGAAACAGTAAAGTTGGCCATTAAGGGCTCCTTTGTATTGGTATATTGCCGTATTGCACAAATAAAGTATCGCTCTCAAGGCCGGAAATTGGTGGTTTTCCGGGATGTGTTGGGCGAGAGCGATAAAAAATGTTGTTACACTGTTATATAAAGTAGGGAATTGATGGGAACAATGCAAAAGGGAAAAATGTAATTGGGGTGTTAAGGTGTTTTGGGGGAAGGTGTTATGCCCTCTACCGGCCTACGGTGCTGTAACTGCGTTAAATGAGCGAGGTACCACCCCTTACCTGAACGCCCCTAGCAAACACAAAATCACATCTCATCCTCTTCCCCCTCCTCCATACTCAAGGCATCGTGCCAGGTGTCGTAATACGTGGCCGTAGAATCGACCAACATCTGCATTACACAACACTCGGCATGCCCCTGCTCCAGCATAAACTCAATCGCCGCCGCCACCAGCCCGTAGCCAATATCCTCGTCCGAAAGACCCTTGACGCGGGCGGCGGAAGTGAGCGCCGAAAACTGTCCGGCCAAATCGTCGTCGTCCAGCAGGTTAAAGTTGGTGTTGCCGTCGCCGTTGTGGTGGCCGTTTCCGTTTCCGTTTCCGTTGGCCATATAATAACCTTCCTTTCTCGCCTGTGGCTACGCTTCGTCGCCGCGGCCGCGGGCCACCCACTCGTCCAGGTCCCACGACAGGGGAATGCGCATGCGCCCTTTGCCCTTGCGGTCGAAGAGCAGGCAGTTGTTGTCCAGAGCAAATTCAAAGAGGCGGCGTGTCACCTCTACGTCTTTCTTGCAGTACTCGGTGATCAGGTCGAGGCGGCCCTCCTTCCACCACTTGAGGGCCTGTAGGCCGTCGGCCGATTTGGGCGAGTCGAGGGTTTCGCGGGCCAGCGAGTCGAGGCTGACGCGGTATTTGAGTTGTTGGTGAATCTCGCGCAAGATGTCGAGGGTGTTGAGTTTTTTGAAATCGAATTTGCTGTAGCCCTTGAGCACGGCGTAGTCGAAGCCGATGATGTTAAAACCCACCACCAGATCGGCGCGCTGCAGGTGGTCGATGAGTTCGTCTACGTCTTTTTCGAGATAGGTCGAGTAGTCGCCGCTGCGGCTGTCCCAGACGATGCCGACGGACATGCCCATGAGGTAGGCTTTGTTCCAGCCGCCGACCTCGGCGGCGCTGCGCATGGTTTCCAAATCGAAGACGACGATGTGGGGACCTTTTGGTGGGGGCGCTTCCTCTTCTTCGTCCTCTTCTTCCAATTCCCAGTCGGCAAAAAGGGGCGGTTCGTCTTCGAGGTCGGCGGCGGCGGGCCGGGCGCTGATTTCGATGGTTTTGCGGCCGGTGAGTACTTCGAGCAGGTGGATGCAGCCGCCTTTGTCGAGCGGCACGTTGCCGGCGCCGCAGGTGGGAAAGTGGATGCAGGAGGGGCAGCCCAGCTCGCAGTCGCAGCCGGCGACCAATTCCAGGGTCATTTCGAGCAATTGGTCGAGTACTTCAAAACCTTTTTCAGCCAGGCCGATGCCGCCGGGGTGGTAGTCGTAGACGAAGATGGCGCCCTTGCGCAATTGCGGGTGCAGCGGGTAGCAAATGCCGCCCACGTCGGTGCGGTCGCTGAGCACCAAAAAGGGGAAGAGCGATTTCATGGCGTGTTCGATGGAGTGGATGGAACCCATGTAGTGGAAGCCGTTCTTCTTGAGGTCTTTTTTGAAGTGGGCGTCGAGCTCAATCCAGAAGCCGATGGTTTCAAAGTGGCGCACCGGCGCTTCCAGCGGGTGCTGACTGATCACCACCTGGTCGCCGACGCGCACTTTCTCGTAGGCCACCACCTGCGAGCTGACCTTGAGGCGGCCGAGCTTGGCCATAAAGCCGGCCATGGGCCGCGAGCGCAATTCGGCGATGATTTCGGTCTCTTTCTCGCTCTTGGCGCGGGTGTAGTAGGGCAGGTCTTCCTCGCGCGCAAAGATGTGCCGCTTTTCCGGGTCCTTGCCAATAATTTGGTACTGGCGGCCGCGGTGCAGGTAGACGGCGCCCACGTAACACTCGGTGTAAATCTGCTCGCCGCTAACCATGCCGATGATGTTCTTGGTGCCCTTCTGGTAGATGGTCCACGACTCGCCGATGGTGCGCATATTGACCAGGCGGTGCGGTTGCTTGCGCGCCGCAAACCAGGCGTCGCCCTCGGCGCTTTGCAGCAAGACGCCCTCGTCGACCAATTCGTTGATGGCCTCGCTAAAACCGGGCAGCTGGTATTCGGGCTCGGCGGCGGTGAGGGGCTGTTCGCCGGCGGCGCAGGCCAGGTGGTTTTTGAGGATGTATTTATTGGAGGGGTCGACCACGGCGTCTTCCACCCGGCGCCCAAAAAAGTGGTTGGGGTGTTTCATAAAGAACTGGTCCTGGGCGTCGCGGCTGGCGATGAGGATGACCAGCGACTCGCGCTCGGCGCGGCCGACGCGGCCGGCGCGCTGCCAGGTGTTGACGATGGAGCCGGGGTAGCCAACTAAAATGCAGACGTCGAGGCCGCCGATGTCGATGCCCAGTTCCAGCGCCGAGGTGGAGACCACGCCCAAAAGTTCGCCGGAGTTGAGCGCGGTTTCAATTTCGCGGCGCTCTTCGGGCAGGTAGCCGGCGCGGTAGGAGCTGATGAGGCGGCGCAGGTCGCGGTTGTTCTGGGTGGCCCAGCGGTAGACCAGTTCGGTGATGACGCGGGCGCGGGTGAAGACGATGGTGCGCAGGGCCTTGGAGACGCTCAGGCGCAAGAGGTGGGCGGCCACGGTGTTGGGGCTTTCGGTAGCCGGGTTGAGAAAAACAAAGTGGCGCTGCGGCGCCGGCGCGCCGTTGTCGACGACGGCGTGGAAGGGCCGGTTGACGATGTGCTGCGCCAGGTGGGCCGGGTTGCCGATGGTGGCCGAGCAGGTGACGTAGACCGGCTGGCTGCCGTAGTAAGCGCAGACGCGGTTGAGGCGGCGGAAGAGGTGCAGCACGTGCGAGCCGAAGACGCCGCTGTAGATGTGCAGCTCGTCGATGACGATGTATTTGAGGTTGGTGAAGAAATCTTCCCACTGCTCGTGGAAGGCCAAGATGCCGGCGTGCAGCATGTCGGGCGTGGTGATGAGCACGTGCGGCGGGTCGGCTTTGAGTTTTTTGCGGTGGTGCGCCGAGGTATCGCCGTCGTAAATGGCGGCGCGCAAACCACAGTCGAGGCGGTCGAGCAGGGTTTGCAGTTCGTCGAGTTGGTCCTGTTCCAGGGCCTTGAGCGGGAAGATGTAGAGGGCGCGGCCTTTGGGGTCTTGCAGAAACGAGGCGACGACCGGGGCGTTGTAGACGAGGGTTTTGCCGCTGGCCGTGGGCGTGGCCATGACGACGTTTTGGCCTTCGAGAATTTTTTGAATGCCCTCGGCCTGGTGCGAGTAGAGCGAGGGGATGCCGGAGGCGTCGAGGACTTGCTGCACCTGGGGGGGGAAGTGGTCGGCGTTTTCGAGCAGGCGCCGGGGCCGCGGCGGGATGGTCTCCTGGTGCACCAGGGCGTGGCCCAGAATGCGGTTTTTGAGGAAGTCGAGGTAGGTGGAGACCTCTTCGGGTTCGGGTATTTCGGGGCGGATTTCGCGTATCACAGAGGTGGAATTCCGAGTTTTAAAGGGGTATACATTAGAATAGGTGTTTGCGGCGACGCGAGCAAGGCCGAAGGCAGGGATGTGAGAGAATGGCGGGCTGTTGGCGAATTTACAATCTGTAACTTGCAATTACAAATTGTAAATTTAAGACGGTTTATCTCTTTAATTAACCAAACCCAGGGCCAGATGTACTCCCCAAGGTGTGGTCGGCCGCCCTACCTAGCCACCTTTGCTCGGGCGGCCAGGTAGGGGTGTGGTGAGCTTTGATGAAGGTTTTCAGTCGATGGCCTGGAGTTGACTATCCCCGCCTAACACCCAAAAAAATGCCCGATCCCACCGCTTTCTGTAATTATGCATTTTGATTGCATAATTACAGAATAAGGAGCAAAACGACTCACTTGTTGCTAGTGGAGCCAGGTGTTTGTTATTGGCGCGACCGAATTATTTCTTCGTCATGTTGCTATATGTCCCCTTTTCTATTAGCTCAGAGCACTCACACGCAAAATGCACGGCTTCCTGTTTTAAGAAGCCGGACCTGGTATTACTAATACCCGCGCCGAGTAGATTTTTTGCTGATAATCGTGCACTCATATGCAGATTATCATGATATTCCGCATATGAGTGCGCGATTTGAGCTATTCAAACGGGATCTAACCATCCGCTGGGTCCCCAATCCCCTCAAGGGTTCTGCCGCGACTTTCCTATGGGGGCCCCAGGCAAACGGGCAAAACACCTTGCTGCGCGAGCAATTGCCCGACGCTCTATTCTACGACCTCCTCGACACCGATCTGAACGCCGACCTGACCGTCCGCCCCCACAGGCTGCGCGAGGACTGGCCCAGGCCCCCGCCATCGTCGTAGTCGACGAGGTCCAGAGCGTGCCCGCACTCATCGATGAAGTCCACTGGCTGCTCGAAAACACTTCGACCCACTTCGTGCTGTGCGCTCCAACGCCCGCTCGCTGCGGCGACGCTCGCACGGCCTGCTTGGGGGACGCGCCATCGAACAGCACCTGCTGCCCCTCACCAGCCGAGAAGTTCCGGAGTTGGACCTGCTCCGCCTGTTCAACCACGGGGGCTTGCCGACGCACTACCTGGTCGTAGATCCCGCCCCCTGCACCGCGCCTACATCAACACCTATCTCAGCAGGAGATCATCGACGAGTCAGTTACGCGCAATATCCCGGCTTTCTCTAGATTCATGCAGGTTGTGGACCTGACCCACGGCCAGCAGCTCAACTACGCCAATGTGGCGCGCGAGACCGGCGTTGCTGCCAATACCGTGCGCAGTTATTTCCAGATCCTCGAAGATACCCTGCTCGGCTTCGCGCTCGAACCGTGGAAAAGGGCGCGGCGGCGGCGGCTGGCCGAGACGGCCAAGTTCTATCTCTTCGACATCGGCATCGCCAAGGCGCTCCACCCCGAAATAGCTGAGATCGCCGAGGGCAGCGACGTGTACGGGCGGGTCTTCGAACACTTCCTGCTCAACGAGGTGCGGGCCCACATCGCCTATTGCGATCTGGACATCCCCCTGAGCTTTTGGCGCACGCATTCGGGTTGTGAGGTCGATCTCATCATCGGCGATCTGCAGGTCGCCCTCGAATTCAAATCGTCCCGCCAACTGCGGCAGTCCGACTTGAAGGGCCTGCGGGCGCTGGCCGAAGAGCACGTGCTGGGTCGCGCCATAGTAGTGTGCCGCGAAGGCCGGCCCCGTCGCACCGAAGACGGCATTGACATCCTGCCCTGGCAGGTGTTCTGCGAGCAGTTGTGGGCGGGTGATATCGTCGATCTCGCATGAGCGGCCGCCCCTCGATCATTACCGTCAATACGCCTGCTAGCGCTGCACGGCGGCGCCGCAGGGCTGCGCGACGAGGGCCTGCGGCGATCTGTCCTAGCTCGGCCGCGACAGAAGTACGCGTATGAGGAAAACCAGACCTGATCGAAATGGCGTCGGCCTGCACGGCAGGCATCGTCGGCAAGCATCCTTTTGTCGACGGTAATAAGCGCACTGGCTTTGTGGTCGGTGTCCTGTTTCTCGAGCTAAATGGATTTCGCTTCACCGCCACCGAAGAGGACGCGCCCAGGCTGTTCTGCAACTGGCGGCCGGTGCGCTTGATGAGCAGGGCTACGTGGCTTTCCTTCGAGCGAACACCACAGCGGAATGAATTTGCCGGTAATAAGAGATTGCTCAGGTTCAATCGATCCTTTTACAGCATCGGCCGGCGCTTTAGCTACTGGCTGATCGGAGTCGTCACCTTGATCCTTTTCGCCTAGCCCGGTTGCAGGTGGGCTCCCGATTGGATATCTTTGCGTCTCCTGTACACGGCGATTACAAAAAGGAGACGCCATGACCGCCTCCCCCCCAAAGCCGGGCCGCTACCGCACCGCGGCGCAGAGCGACTACGCCCGGGCACTCTACATCGGCACCGGTTCCAAACCGCTCGACGTATTGACCCGCCCCAAAATCGGTATTGTTTCGTCGACGGACGATTCCACCGCCGGGCACGTCCATTTGCACCACCTGGCGCAAATCGTCAAACGCTCGGTTTACGAAGCCGGGGCCGAAGGCTACATCACCAATATTCCGGCCGGCTGCGACGGCGTGGCGCAGGGCGAGGGCATGCACTGGTCGCTGCTGAGCCGTGACTTGGGGGCCGGGGCGGTGGAGGCCAAAGTGCAGATGCACCAGTTTGACGCCATGGTGTGCATCTCGTCGTGCGACAAAATTACGCCGGCCATGCTCATGGCCACGGCGCGGGTCAACATTCCCACGGTATTTGTCACCGGCGGTTTGATGGGCACGTATTCCACCGACAAAATTCCCGGCCGCGCGGCGTTGGGCACCAGCGACATCAAAGAAGCGCACGGCATGCATCTGAGCGGCAAGCTGGGCGACCAGGAGTACGAGGAGGTGGTGGAAAAAACTTGCGCCACGCCGGGCGGCTGCAATATGATGGGCACGGCCACAACCATGTCCATTGTCGCCGAAGTGCTGGGCTTGTCGCTGCCCGGCAACGGCACGGTGTTGTCCATGGAGCCGGGCAAGGACAACGAATTGCACCACGAATTGGCGCGCCTGGGTTGGGAGGCGGGCCGGTGCGTCGCCATACGCTGCGCCGACTATTGGTTGCGCGGCGACGAGAGCGCATTGCCGGCGGCCATGCTGACCAGGGAGGGTTTTGAAAACGCCATTCGCGCGGTGCTAGCAGTGGGGGGGTCGACCAATGCGGCGCTGCACATTCCGGCCATCGCGCAGCAGTTGGGGGTGGACATTACGGTGGAGGATTTCGACCGGCTGAGTCGCGGCACGCCGCTGCTGGGCAAGTTTCGGCCGGCGTCGCGTTTTTTTCCTTCGGACCTGGGCCTGGCCGGGGGCATATGGGCGGTAATGAAAGAGTTGGGCGCCGCCGGTCTGGTACGCCAAGAGGTGCCGACGATGACGGGCAAGAAGGTGGGGGAATTGCTCGACGAGGCGGTCAACGGCGATACTAAAATTATCGCCTCGGCAGAAGAACCGCTGAGCCGGGAGGGCGGCTTGCGGGTGTTGCGCGGCAATTTGGGCACGGCGCTGGTCAAAGCCAGCGGCGTGGTGGAAAAGATGTGGCGGCACAAGGGGCCGGCCCGGGTCTTCGACTGCGAGGAGGCGGCGCGCGACGCCCTGGCCGACGGGCGCATACAGGCCGGCGACGTGGTGGTGGTAAATTTTGAGGGGCCGGCCGGCGGCCCGGGCATGCGCGAGCTGTCGCTGCTGGCGGCCACGGCGCAGGGCATGGGGTTAAACGAG
>CAXGRO010000129.1:0-11313 GCA_964012055.1 uncultured bacterium | reverse complement strand
CCACTATCCCTCCCTGAGGGAATTCGGCCGAGTGGCCGCTTAAAAAGTGGCCACTGTATTGTTAAGTAACAAATACATCATGGCGATTTGAATCGAAAAATGAATTTTAAAAAGGCTTCTATGAATTGAGCGTCATGAACGAGGGCCCCCTACCTGACCGTCCTCATAACTAGAACAAACCACTTGATACACCACCCACGTATAAATTGTTATGCCCCAACCCAAAACCAACCACCTCTTCCAAGGGAGCCCAAAAAACCATGACCCAAAAAAAAGCCGCCATGCACGTCGGCGTTCAGGGCATAGGCACCTCTAAACACGAACTGCGATTCCTCACCCGCCACGGCGTCACCCACATGAACGCCGGGGTACAAGACTACGAAGTCGACACCCTCACCCGGCACCGCGAAGAAGCCGCTGCCGAAGGCATCAGCCTGGAAGCCACCCACATCGGCCTCGACACCAGCATCACCCTGGCCCAGGATCCCGAGCGCGACCGCAGCATAGAAAAAGTCCACCAACAAATAGAAAACGCCGGCAAAGCCGGCTTCCGCGCCCTGTTCTACAACTTCTGCATCCTGATGCACCAGCGCACCGAAAGCACCTACGGCCGCGGCGGCTCCATCTACAGCACCTTCGACCTGTCCAAATACGACAACGAAACCCTCAGCGAAGCCGGCGTGGTGAGCCGCGAAGAAGCCTTTGAGCGCGCCGCCTACTTTCTGGAGCGCGTCATCCCCGTCGCCGAAGAAAACAAAGTACAAATGGCCTGCCACCTCAACGACCCCCCCGCCCCGGTCTTGCGCGGCGTCGAGCGCTGGAACTACCCCGTCTTTGAAGGCCTAAAACGCTTTTCCGAACTGGTCGACAGCGACTACCACGGTTTTAACTTCTGCTGCGGCGTTGCCTCCGAAGGCCTCGAAGACCCCGGCACCGAGCTCTACGACATCGTCCGCTACTTCGGCGAGCGCAAGAAAATATTCAACGTCCACTTCCGCAACATCAAAGGCGGCCTGCACCACTTCCAGGAAGTCTGGCCCGACGAAGGCGACGTCGACATGTACAAACTAGCCCAGGTCTTCCGCGACGTCGAATACCCCTACATGCTCATGCCCGACCACGCCCCCGGCCACCCCGACGACCCCCCCCACCCCGAAGGATCCGGCCGCGTGCGCCAGGCCTGGGCCTTCCAATTCGGCTACATCATCGCCCTGGTCCAGGCCGTCAACGCCCAAAATTAACCCTACACACGGCGCCCCTATACAAAGGGGCGCCGTACCCCTATCTTCACTCCGCCGTCAACACCGGCGCCTCACTAGCCCGCCTATACAAATCCTCAAACTCCCCACTCCCGTCATCATCCACCAACACCGTGTGACACCCCCAATCGTCCACCGGCTGATTCCCCTTACCAAAAAACTCCCACTTCTGCCCCGAATTAACAAAATACACATGCACCCCCCCCGGCCGAATCACTTTAGTCAACCGCCGCGGCAGCGAATGATCCGCCTCCTCCACCCGATACTTCTCCAGCGCCTCTTCGTCCAGTTCAATCCCCAGCCCCGGTTCCTCGGGTACGCGGGCGTGCCCCCCCACCACCGGCATGCGCTCCTTGAGCAAACTGTGCTCGTAGAGTTCGTGGCAGGTAATGGTGGGCCACTGCGCCTGCGGCAACACCGCGCTCAAATGCAGCGATAGCGCCGTGGTGGGCGACGCCCCCACCATCTGCAAGAAAAACGGCATATTGACCTCGGCGCAAATGGCCCCGTGCCGCATAATCTGCGCCACCCCCCCGCCCAAAATCCAGCCGTCGCACACCCCGCCCATCTCCAACCCCTCGCGCGGCCCAATCACGCCGTAGTGGTGCGCAATGGCGCTCTGAATTTGGGTGCGCAAATAGCGATTGCCCGAGGCGTCGTGGCGCGGCAGCGGGTCCTCAAAAATCTTGATTTTGGGAAACGCCTCCTCCAACTCGCGCAACAGCGGCACGGCATTGGAAGCGTTGTTGAGAAAAGCGTTCCAATCGGCGTCAATGCGAAAGTGATCGGGCGTAACCTCACTTATGCGCCTAATCGTCTCGCGCACATCAAACCACGGCCGCGTCTTAATCTTCATACAAGTATACCCCAACTCCACCGCCGTCTTCGCTTCAATCTCGTACTTCTCCGGCGACATATCGTGGTCCCAAAAAGAAATGGCACACCAGTCCCTACACTTATTCCCCAACAACCGATACACCGGGACCCCCGCCAACTTGCCCGCCGCATCAAAGAGCGCCATCTGCAACCCCGCCCCCAGCGAATCATCCCACATCGTCGCAAACGGCGTCTTCCCCACCACCCGCTCCTGGGCCTGCACCCGCCCCCACGTATAATTCTGAATCGTCTCCCCCCACCCCACCACCCCCCCATCCGTCTCCACCCTAGTAATCTCCAACTCAGACCAAGTGTGAATCCCCGCCCGCTCCATCTCCACCCGCACCCGCTCCACAAACGGCACCTGCAAAATAAACCGCTCAACCCCAGTAACCTTAGCCGCCATACTCTCTCCCTTTCTCTTTATACTCCACGTGGCTATTTTATCGCTCACGCAGTCAATCTCCGTCCGCGATGGTCCAGGTAGGGGATCATCCACCACAAGCAAAACGAAATTTACAACCCACTATATTAACCAATCCACCCCACCCCCGTAAGAGACCCCATGAACATCAACAAAATGCACGACCTGACCGGTAAAACCGCCGTAGTAATCGGCGGCGCCCGCGACCTGGGCTACGACATGCTCGACATCTTGGCCCAGGCCGGCTGCGCCGTCGCCCTCACCTCGCGCACCCTGCAAAACGCCCAGGCCACCGCCCAAAAAATCCAGGCCGCTTACAACTGCGACGTCTTGCCCGCCCAACTCGACGTCACCGACCACGCCCAGGTCGCCGCCTTTGGCGCCCAGGTGCAGCAGTGGAAAAGCCAGGTCGACATTCTGGTCAACAACGCCGGCGGCGGCATTGGCCTCACCCCCACCCACTTCTTTGAGCGCGACCCCAACCACATCCAACAATTGCTCGACGCCAACCTCACCGGCACCCTCTTCGTCTGCCAGGTCTTCGGCCGTATCATGGCCCAACAACGCTCCGGCTCCATCATCAATATCGCCTCCATCGCCGGCCTGGTGGGCCGCGACCGCCGCATGTACGACCGCAACGGCCTGGGCGAACAGCCGGTGGAATACGCCGCCGCCAAGGCCGGCGTTATCGGCCTAACACTCGATCTAGCGGGTTTATTATCGCCCATGGGGGTACGCGTCAACGCCATCTCGCCCGGCGGTTTTGAACGCGGCCAACCGCAGGCATTTATTGACGCTTACAGCGACAGCACCCCCTGGGGCCGCATGGGGCGGGACGGCGCCGATCTCAAGGGGGCGACGCTCTTTTTGGCTTCGCCGGCCTCAGAATACATCACCGGCCACAATCTGGTGGTGGACGGGGGGTTTACCATGTGGAAATGAGACCCAACGGCACCGAAAAATCCACCTAATATGCATCCGGCAAAATTCGTACTTGCTTTTGCGCCGTAATTATATATGTTTTGGGCCCCTCTATATGCGTATGCGCGGGGGTATAGCAATAGTCCTACTGTTGGCAGGTGTTCTTTTTCTGCGTTAAGTTGTCGCTCAACGCTGGTATAGAATCCCCTGGTTCAACTTAACTCGAAGAAGGAATGGTACGTATGGCTGATCGCGAATCGGGAACCGTCAAGTGGTTTAACGACTCCAAAGGGTTTGGCTTTATTGAGCGCGAAGGAGGCAGCGACGTTTTTGTCCACTACAGCGCCATTCAGGGCGACGGCTTCAAGTCGCTACACGAAGGGCAGCAAGTCGAATTTGAAGTGGTCCAGGGGCAAAAAGGCCCCGCCGCCGAAAACGTGACGCCGCTCTAAGCGCAAAAACATAGTCAAAAACAGACAGGGTGATGTGATGAACATCGCCCTGTTTCCATTTTCAGCCACCCGGTCGCCCCATCGCCTACCAGATCCACCGCTAGGAAGGACTGCCCAGCTATGAGCTACAACGCCCGCAACGACGAAGACAGCAGCCTGCAGGCCTATTTCAACGACATCTCCAAGTCCAAACCGCTGGTGCGCGAAAAAGAAAAAGAACTGGCCATCCGCATTAAGAAGGGCGACAAAGCCGCCCGCGACGAGCTGACCCAGGCCAACCTCCTCTTTGTCATCAGCATAGCCAAGAAATACCAGAACCGCGGCCTGTCTTTGGGCGAACTGATCAGCGCCGGCAATATGGGGCTTATGACTGCCGTCGACCGCTTTGACCCGGCCCGCGGCTATAAATTCATCTCCTACGCCGTGTGGTGGATTCGGCAGTCCATTTTGCAAACTCTCGCCGAAGACGTGCGCACCGTCCACCTGCCGCTCAACAAAATCAACCTGCTGCACAAAATTTCCAAAGTGTCGCAGCGCCTCGACGGCGAGCGCGGCGAAGAACCCGACATAGAAGAAGTGGCCGCCGAACTCGACGTCTCCATCGAAGAGCTGCACGAAACCATGCTCAGCGGCCGCAAAGTGTATTCGCTCGACAAAGAGTTCCAGGACGACGACGAGCGCAGCCTGATGCAAACGCTAATCGACGCCAGCCAGGAAGCGCCCGACGCCCACATTTTGCGCAGCGCCACCCAGGAACAACTGCAAGACGTGCTCAACAACCTCGACCCGCGCGAGCTGCGCATCATGCAGCTCTACTTTGGCCTCGACGGCAACGAGCCCCTCACCCTGGAACAGATAGGCGACCTGATGGGCTTGACCCGCGAGCGCATCCGCCAAATCAAAGAGCGCGCCTTTGCCAAGCTGCGCCACCCGTCGCGCCACAAAGACCTAAAAGCGATGGAAGAGGATATCTGAACGGCAACTGCGTAGTCGCAATCTAATTTTCGCAAACCTCCGCCGCCCGCCTCGCATTTGCGCCGGCCGTTCTGCGCCCGGCTTTTAAACGCACTCCCACCGGCCGTCCCATGAAAAAAAAACGCACCATCTACCACAACGACGCGCGCCACAACTACCTGTGGATGTTTGAACCCCCCATAAGCCTGGAGCAGGCCTGGACGCCGGTGGACGAGGTCGCCGGCACCGCCGTCGACACCCTCAGCTACTGTGTAGAGCGCGGCGACGGCGCCTTTTGGCCCACCCAAGTGGGAGTGCGCTTTGGCTCCGACATGCGGCCCTTTACCAGCCAAATTGTCTGGCGCGCTTACGAATGCATGCAGAGCCTCATCGACCGCGGCCTCGACCCGCTGCGGGTGGTCATCGACCGCGCCCACGACAAGGGCATGGACTTTATCGCCGACCTGCGGCTCTCCACCTACGGCGGCATGGACCCGGCCCACAAAATCGACGACGGCGGCCGCGGCTGGGGGCACGAGGAAGTGCGCCGCCACCAGCTAGCCGTCGTCGAAGAGCTGGTCACCCAGTACCCGCTGGACGGCATGGAACTCGACTACACCGCCGCCTTTGGCCAAAGCGGCCAATTCTACTTTCGCACAGAAGATTTAGAAAGCCATACGGCCGTTATGACCGAGTGGGTGCGGCAAGCCGCCGAACTCACCAGAAGCAAACTGGGCGACGGCGCCCAGATCGGCGCCCGCATATACCCGACTGAAGAAACGAACTTGGCCCAGGGCCTAGACGTGCGCGCCTGGCTCGACCAGGGTTTGCTCGACTTTGTCGTGCCCGTGCTCTACACCTATACCGACCTAGATCCCAACATGCCCTTTGGCTGGGTGGTGGAGCCGGCGCAGCGGGCCGAAGCCTCGGTCTACGGTTTTTTGCAGCACTACGTGCGCAGCGATGTCACCGGCGCCGCCATAAAAGAATACCCTTCGCCGGAAATGTTTCGTGCCGCCGCCGCCAACTACTGGGACTGGGGCGTCGACGGGCTCTACACCTACATGCTGCACTGGCCGCTGGGCGTTGAAGAACGCGCCATCTTGAGCGAGTGGGGCGCTGCCGAAATGGTTAAAGAGCAGAACAAACACTACGTACTGGCGCGGCGCTCGCAGGCGGCGGCGGCGCTGGGCTACGACCACCCCCTGCCGCACCCGTTGTCCGCCGGCGCCCAGGCCCACGAGATTTCTTTCTACATAGCAGACGACATCGAAGCCGCCGCCGCGCGCCTGGCCCAGGTGCGACTGCGCCTCTACTTCTCCAACATCGTCTCGGCCGACCGCTTTGCCATCTCACTCAACGGCCGCTCGCTGGCCGATGAAACCTGCCGCCGCCTGCGCAAGACAGAGGATGACACCTTCCCCCACTCGGGGCCGCGCAATTTCTGGCTCGATTTCCTGCTGCAAGACGTGCGGCCGGCGCGGGGGTGGAACACACTTTCCGTAGCGCTGGACAGCAGGCCACCTGGACTGGAAGGCATGGTGACCCTGGAAGAAGTCGAAGTTTTTGTCGACTACACCCCCTACCCACCCGGTTTATAGAAGTCAAGATCGAGTCCAGCCGGCCAATTGCTCCATATACGCTTCGCGCCCGTACACTTCCTTTTTAAAATTCCAGCGCGCCGGCACCGGGTACATAACCAAGCTGCGGTCCGGCAATGGGAACTTCACCGGCGCCTGATTGCGGCGCGCCGACTCGCGCAAGCCAATGCAAATTTCGAGCGCCTGGCGCAGGCTCTGGCCGGTGCTCAGGCGCGGCGCTTGCCCCGACTCCAGCGCCGCCACCAGCGCTGCGACGCTGGCCCGCATGCCCGGCGTCGGCAGCTTCCAGCCCTCCTGGTCAAATGCGGGTGGGTCGATATTTCGGGTGTCCTCAAACACCTCCTCAACTTCATATAGCTGGGCCCGCTGGCCGGGCTCGTAGCCATCCTGGGCTCGCGCCATGTGGAGGCCGTTGTAGTCATTCCAGATAATGCCGCGGGTACCGACCACTTCAAACCCCTGGCCCGACTCACCGGCGCGCTGGCGCACGCTGAGCCGGTTATTACAAAACACCTCAATGCCGTTGGCAAAACGAAAATACCCGCCAATGCCCTCCAGCGCTCCGTCGCCGTCTTCGTCGCTAAAGGGATCACCGCCCACCCAGCCAATACCCCAGTCTACTTCGCAATCACCGGCAAACATCAACGCCAGATTAATGCCGTGACACCCCCCCTGCCCGTTGTTATCGCACAGGTAAATGCTCTGGACGTCGCCAATCTCACCGGCGTCGACCAGATCGCGCGCTTTCCAGTACTCGGGATAATTGCGCGGAACCACCCCCGCCGCGAAAATTGCACCACGCTCCTGGCAAGCCGCCACCATGCGATCGGCATCGGCCAGCAGCGCCGTCATCGGCTTCTCGCAAAACACCGCCCTAACCCCCGCCGCCGCCGCCGCCACCACTGCATCCGCGTGTTCCTTCACCGGCAAAATGGCCCCGGTGATGTCCGGCTTTTCCACCGCCAGCATTTCCTCGTAATCGACATAAGGTCGCGCGCCAAAGCGCTGTGCAAAAAGCTGGCGGTTCTCTTCGTCCGTATCGGCCACCGCCACCACCTCGATCATGGGGTGCAGCGCATAAGCGCGCCCGTGGTGCGTGCCCATGCGCCCCCCGCCAATAATGCCCACTCGATACTTCGCCTCTGCCACTTATAACCTCAAACTTTTATTTGAGCTGAATCGCTTTCCTCTTTTCCGCCGACTCCACAATAGCCATCCCTACGCGCAACGCCTCGTGCGCATCTTGCAAACTACTCAACTCGGGCGTCTGGCCCCCAATAACACAATCGGCAAAATAGGCCAGCTCCGCTTCCAGCGCCCCGCCGATCTTACCGTGCAGTTCGGGCGCCAGATATAAATCCGGATTCTCCACTTTCTCCTCGGTCCAAATCCAGGCCGCGTCGTTGGGCTCTTTGATATGGGCCGACCCCGCAGTGCCGACCACTTCCAGATGTACGTCCGACCAGTAGAGCTCCCTGGAGGGCAGGAAAAAACTCTGCTCGATGACCCCCACCAGGCCGCTCTCAAACGTCAGTATGGTCCACCAGGCGTCGGCACGCGCTGGATCGACCAGGCTTGCGGGCGCGGGTGTAGACCTCGCCAACTTCCTCCTGCGCCAGCCACAACATTTGGTCAACGGTGTGAATGCCCGGCTGCAAAATCAGCGGAAATTCCTTGAATCGCGGCGCCTCCAAAAACCCGCGCCAGGCGTTGCGACGGCCGTAAATCGACACCAACTGCCCCATCTCGCCGCGCTCGACGCGCTGCTTGATCAAGGCGCGACGAACGTCAAAGCGCTCGATGAAACCGGTCATGAAGAACGCCTCACTGGCCGCCTCTTTCTCCAGCAGTTGCTCGCTCTCCGCCAAATTCATGGTAACGAGGATCTCGCAAAAGACGTGCTTGCCGTGCGCCAGCGCCGCCAGGCCAACCTCGGCGTGCCGCTCCACCTCGGTGACAACGTCCACGGCCTCTATATCGGGATTCCGCACCATCTCCTCGTAGTCCGTATAATATTTGGCGCCGTAGACAGCGGCCACTTCGCGCGCCTGCTCGGCCGAGCGCGAGCAGACGCCCACCAATTCGACCTGGGGCAATTGCGCCAGGTCGAATTGGTGGGCGTGTTGCTGGCCAAACCTGCCCAAACCCACCACGCCAATTTTTGCGCGATTCAATGCTGTACTCTCCCGGTAAAAAATGTCTTTAAGTCAATACTGTCGACGCGACCCGGGTGGCGCCAGACGCAATAGCACACATTACCCCCGCGCTTCCATCGTCCATATGTCATTGTAGACCGTACTGCCGGCAATCGAACCGCTAAAACCACCCAATAGCCAAACCTTATTGCCAAAGGTCAAACAAGCCAGCTCGTGCCGCACCCCCCACGGCGCCGGTATGTCGGCCGGCTGCCATTGCGCCCCGTCCCCCGAATACCACACGTCGTTGGTATTGATCGACCCGGCGATGGCGCCGCCAAAAAACCACATGGCATCGGCATAGATCAGGGCCTTGTGAAAACGCCGCCCTTGCCACGCCGCGTCTTCCGCAACTAACTGCCACGCCACGCCGTCGGTCGAGCACCATACGTCGTTGTGATTCATCGCGCGGTCGTGGTATATGCCACCGCCAAAAAGCCACATCTTATTTTTGAAGACGACAACAGGAAACATGCCGCGCGCCGCCCAGCCCGGGCTGTCCGTCGCCCAGGTCCACTCTACTCCGTCACTAGAACACCACACATCCCCCCTGGCCGCTTCGCTCTCCCAATGGACTCCACCGACCACCCATATCTTGCCATCGTAGACCGCGCACCCAAAGGCGCCGCGCCCTCCCCACGGTGCGGCGGCCATCACTTGATCCCAGTGACAACCGTCCTCCGAGCACCACACATCGGCCAGTGAATGCACCCCGTCAAACCCGCCCAAAACCCAAATCCGCTCGTCAAAAACCACGCACCCGGCCAAATTGCGGGCAGGCCAGGCCGCCCGCTCGGTAACCCTCTCCCACGTTAGCCCGTCGATAGAGCGCCAGACGTCGTTATGGCGATGGACTTCGTCGTTGGCCCCAACCAGCTGCCACCCCCCCAGCAGCCACATCCGGTCCTGGTAAACAACGGCCCCGGCCGAGTCCCGCGGCGCCCACGGCGCCTCTTGAGTTATAAGATCCCAATGTGTTTTCATTCTTAAAAAGAAACTGTAACAAAATTACCCTCCATGCCCATATCCGTCCCAATTCCCCTTGCGCCAATCCGGCACATACCCCCCATCCACCCCATACCCATACGACGGCCCAATCTGATTCTCCGTCGACCACGGCCACCCCTGCCCCCCAATAATGCGGTACTCATCCCCCCTGCCGCACATCCAGTAAAACATGTGGGCCACATACTGCGCCTGATTGTGCCCGCCGTAATACGCCGTGTGCAAATCAAAGTCCTCTTCGACAAGCCAATCGCGCTCGGGCGGCGACGTGCGCCAGTAATTGTATTTGAGCATGTGGCGCAGCCCCGTCGCCGCAGACTTGCCGCGGCGGTGCAAAATGCTCTGGTGGTGAATGCCCAGCGTGCCGGCCGGGCCGTCGCTCATAATGCCAGAGTCCTCCGGCTCGCGCTGCGTCGGATGTATGTGGCTGCCAGGCACGATTTCCGTCGGGCCCATTTCCACCGGGGTGTCTTGAGGAAAGTAGAACACCTCGACAAAATTGAGCTCGGGGCCAAAGACGCGGTCGGCGTCGTGGTGCCAGCCCTGCGGTTCGGCCGGGCACTCCACTTTGTGGTGGCTGGCCAAAACCGGTAGGCCCACGTTCTTGCCCAGCAGGGCGCGCATGATGCCGGCCAGCTGTTCGTTGAGCAAGACATGTTCGATAAACCAGTCTTCCAGAAAGATGGTGCTGGGCTCGTGCGAGGCGCGGATGCGCTCCAGGTCGGCTTGCGTCATGCCGGGGGGGGTGAAGCTGGGGTTGGCGGGGATTTTGCCTTCCAAGTAGTCGCAGGTGCGCTGGTTGATGTCGTCGGGGACGACGCCGGGGAGGAGGAGGTGGCCTTCTTTGCAGAAGTCCAACACTTGAGCGTCGGTCAGAGTGGGCTGGCAGTCAAAAGTTCGTTTGGTGCTGTCGTATTGCATGAGGGTTCCTCTCAAAAAATCTAGGTTGGTTCTGGTGGAGACGGTCGACGTTCCATACAACGAATAAATCTAGTCTATCACTAGTGCCAAACCGCAGGGGCCGCCGTGACCAGTCACTACGGTTTCTACTTGAGTACCGTCCAGACTGGCGCGGTAGATTTCGCGCGATTCTATGCCGTTCCAGTACATTTTCTGGTCTTGCAGGTGGAGAACGATGCAGCGGGGACCGCCGCCGCCGCCGCTAATCACGTCGCGGACATTGGATCCGTCCAGGTTGGAGCACTGGACTTTGTCGGTATCCGAGTCGGCCCAGTACATGGTATTGCGGGCTACGTCGAGAGCAATGCCCACGTGTACGCCCAGGCCGGTAGCCAGGTCTTCTATTTGACTGCCGTCCAGGTTGGCGCGCAGGTTTCTCTTGCCCTCAAAGGGATCGGCCCAATATATCTTGCCGCCGGCCAGGTCCAGGGCGATGCCGGCACCGGGGATGTCGGTAACCAGATCCACCAGGTCGGAGCCGTCCAGGTTAGAGCGCTGGACTTTATTGGCCGCCGAGTCGGTCCAATAGAGGTGGGGCGTGTTGAGGTCGATGGCCATGTGGCGCGGCATGGGCAGGTCCTCGACCAGGTCTTCTATTTGACTGCCGTCCAGGTTGGCGCGCTGCACCTTGTGGCTGCCGTAGTCGGTCCAGTAGAGCTTGCCGCC
>CAXGRO010000128.1:0-11574 GCA_964012055.1 uncultured bacterium | reverse complement strand
CGGATGATTTCTTCCAAAGGCATGCCCATCACCAGAAACTTCGACATCACCGTGGCCATGTCCATCATGGCGCCGTTCATGTTGAGGGTGTGCAAATCGGTGGAGATGGAATCGGGGTAAAAGCCCTGCTCAATCGCCGGCACCGCGTTGCGCCAGTAAAAGCTGCCCGCCCCGTGCCCCACGTCAAAAATAATGCCGCGCTCCCGCGCCTTGTAGAGGTAGTCGAGCACCTTGCCGTTGGCGTCGAGCCACGGCACGTCGCCCAAAAACATGTGGGTGCTAATGTCGCCGGGCGCCATGCGCTGCGTCACCAACTCGTAGTAGGGCCGCTCGCGCGGAAAAGCGCCAAAGTCGACCATGGTGGGCATGCCCACCGCCTGCCCCGCCGCCAGCGCCCGGTCGACCGACACCCACTCGGTGCCGCGAAAATGCGCGGTCTTGGCGCCCACCACCACATCCTCGTGCTCGCGCATGACCGCCGCCGTGCGCTCCACGTCCATGTCCTCCACATTCTGCTCCAGGATGGTGTCGACCATGCCCATGCCGACGATATTGACATAGGCAAACATGCGCGTGTCAAAGCGCTCCAACACCCGATAGCGAAAATCCTCCAACGTGCGCCAGCCGGCGCTGCCAGTATCGACCATGGCGGTGACGCCGCTGCGAAAACTAAAACCGTCGGGCAGAACGCTCTGGTCGCCGGCCCAGGCTTTGCGGTGCCCGGGCGTGGCGTACATGTGGGTGTGAATGTCCACCAGCCCCGGCGTCACGTACAGACCGTCGACGTCGATCACTTGCTGCGCCTGCGCGGCGGGAATGTCGGCGGCGACGGCGGCAACTTTTCCGCCGCTAATCGCCAGGTCCATGGGTGCATCAATGTTGTTTTTGGGGTCGATCAGATACCCCCCTTTGAGCAACGTATCAAATTGCATATTCCACTCCAATGTTAGGTTCAAAATAGGGACGATATAATAAGCAAAATTGACTTAGCCCGCACAGCGCCCAACTCGACACATGGCGACCTCCACCTTACTGGGCAACCGACCCGAGATGGATTACATTATACGGCGCACCAAATCACATCGGCCGATCAAATCACTTACTTTTTTTTAGTGCCTAGCGAGGAACCATTATGGAATTGACCGACGCACATTTTCAAACTTTCCAGGAACAGGGTTTTGTCGTAATTGAAAATTTCTACCCCGAAGAAAAGCGCGCCGAAATCGCCGCCGCCGTGCGCCGCACCCTGCCCAGTTGGGATGAAGTTAAAGACGACCCGCCGGAAAGCTACAGGGGCGTAGACGACTTCCCTTACGAGGACATGTTTTTCAACCATCTCATCCTCGACATGGACCTCATCGGCTTCGTGCAACGCATCCTCGACACCGAAGACATCCACTTCCGCTACGCCCACAACTGGGTGCGCTACCCCAACCCCACCGGCGACGACCCCCGCTTGCACCAGGATAACGGCAACAACTCCCTCCTCCCCCCCTGCAACGACGTCCGCTATGGCCAAATAAGCACCTGGTACTTCCCCGAAGAGGTAAGAGAAGACCAGGCCCCCATGCGCATCATCCCCAAAGCCCACGGCAAAAACCTAGACAAAGCCGTCCACCTCACCGTCCCCGCTGGCACCCAGATGATCTTTAACACCTACCTCTGGCACGCCGCCTCTATCTACAAAGGCACCACCGGCCAGCGCTACTCCGTCACCCGCCTCTACGGCCGCGCCGACCACTACTGGGAAGGCGTCCGCAGCTACACCAACATGGGCGGAGTCGAACACCTCCGCGAATTCATCGGCTCCCTCACCGCCCGCCAACGCCAATTCTTCCGCTTCCCCCCTGCCGGCCATCCTTATTACACCACCGAGACCCTGGAAAGTCTAGAAGAACAATACCCCGGCTGGAACGCCAGAAACGAGTACGCCTAGGATTACTCCGCTAAATAATGTATTAGATGTTGGAATTTAGATATCTTGTGCTGGATGCCAGTACGATTATAGTCGCCGCAGTACAAATTCAGCCGCGGTGGAAGATCACCGAGTCGGTCCGACACTGAGCAGTGCCGGACGGCACTGCTCACTCCGGCTGCAGCGCCCGCCAGCAGTCGTAGTAGAGTTGCAGCTTCTCGGGCAAGCGCTCTCGCACATGGGGGGACAAACGCCACCTGAAATTTTCGTCGAACTTTTCCTCGGGGGGCTCGTCCGGCCGATACCTGGCCATGCCCCCGTGCAAACTCAAACGCTCTTCCAGCCCCTCCGGCGAAACGCCCCGGTGAACAGAGTCTGCCCCCGCTTCAGGTCGATGACCTCCTGCCCCGAAATATCGTCGCGGTTCCGCTCGGTGAGTACCTGGCATTCCTCTTCGGTGCGGTAGCGCCGATGGCTGCCCGGCACCACGCGCCAGCGCTTGAGGTCGTTGGAGCGCAACACCACCTCCACGCTATTGCCGGCGCCGTGCCCCGTGCCACGCCGATACGAGAGCCAGTACATGTCCTTCCAAATCGCCAGATCAGTAAAGGCATTGTACCAGCCGTCGCGCACCACCACCTCCAACGACGTCACGTCGGCCGAGGTGATGTCGTGGTAGTGCAGTTTTATTACGTCCGTGTCGGCGTCGTGCGGCACCTTGGGCAGTACCTCTTCGGCCGCCCCCCATTCTTCACTCATCGCACTCCCATTTCTTCTTGCTGGTTCTCCACCGACGCCCGGTAGCGCTTATAGGCCTCCTCGTCGCGCCGGGCGCTCTTGGCGTAGTAGACCATCGCCAGCGCCCGCCGCAACCGCGCGCTCGGGTTGCCTTCTGCCCGGTGGATGGTCAAGCTGTGGTGCACCAGCAAATCGCCGCGGCGCATCTGGCACGCCACTTCCCGCCCATACTCCGCCAAATCGGCCTCCGTCAATCCCTGCGAAAAACCCAAAACGTTGGAAGCCTTATGGCCCAAAACCCCCATCTTGTGCGAGCCAGCCACATAGTGCAAGGTGCCGTTCTCGCTGTCCATATCGTCTAGCGCTAGCCACAGCGTTAGCGCCTGGTTGGGCTTCAGGCAAAAATAAAAGCCGTCCTGGTGCGGCGGCGTCGGCGTCCCCATGCCGGGCGGTTTGATAAACAACTCCTGCGATTGCGGCTCGGCCGCCTCCCCCAGCAACATCTCGGCCAGCCCCAACATCTTTTCGCTCTGACTCAAGTCAATAAAATAAGCCACCTCTGCTTCGTGCATATTGACCTGTTTGAGACTCTCGGGCCGCTCGTAATCTTCGTACATGGCGTCGGCCTTGGACAGCTTGGGCACATCTTCCTCAATAAAGCGGACGACCTGCCGCTCTATCTCGTCCATTTCCTGGGCGTTCATAAAGCCGGGCAGGTGGACAAACCCGTCCCGCTCAAACGCCTCTCTATGTGTCTTGTCATCCTGCATCGGCAGCTCCTTTCTCAACCTCTTCGATAAAATCGGCGCACGCCCGCGCTACCTCCCGTGGACATTCAATGTGCAAATTGTGCGAAGCATTCTCCAGCCACTGCACTTTAATATTATCCCGCTGCGGAATGCGCAATTTGTCGAGGCCGGATTTTTCCCGCCCCCGGTCGCCGTACAGCTCAAGGATGGGCAAATCTGTAGTGCAGAGAAATTCGTACCCGTCCCACTTGCGCCAATAGATGCGAAATTCTTCAATTTGCGCCTCGCTCCAGCGCCGCATCACCCGGCGGCGAAACGCTTCGTTCTTGGCGCGCTCCTGCGCCGAGCACGTGTTGTCGATATCGCCGTCAAAAGCCTCCGGCACCACGTGGTGGCTCGTCCACCCCTCCATAGAGAGGATGCCCTTAACATGCTGCGGCTGCATGCTCCCCACTTGCAAAGCAATCATGCCCCCTATGCCCCCCTATATAAAACGAATCCAACCCCAGCACTTCCACCCGCTCACCGGCCGCAAGCGCCGCCGGCAAAACACAGTGTATCCAATTGTGCGGATAAGCCCCGGACGGCTGGCTGCCGCGATCCGCGACAAAAGTCTTGTCCTTGCCCCGCATCGCCACCGGATCGTCAATCTCGCGCAACCTCTCCAGGAGATGGCCAAATTTCCTGTTGCTTTCCTCGTCGGGTCGCTGCGTATAAGTATGGGCATTCCAATTAAACGTGTAGATGCCGTCGGCACCCTGGTACCAGTAGTTAGTGGCCAGCGCGCGCGTCATTTCGGGCGTAACGGGCCCGTACCCACTCGGCCAACCGTACAAACAAGGATACACCAAAATGCCCGTATCCTTAGTGAGCTCCTTAAAAACCTCCACCTCAATATCAACAACGCCGCTGCCCAAAATGATCATATCCACCAGCCGCTCCTCAACCCAGGCCGCCACGTCAAAACCGTCGAGACGACACGCCTCCGCGCTTTTTCGCCGCCTCCACCACAATGCGCGCCGGGTCGTTGCCCTCGTCCAACAACTGCCGCCAAAACGGCTCCACCTTGCCGATCCGCGCGCCCGTAAGCTCCAGCACCTCGCTGGCGTAATTGGCCGTATTGCCGCCGGCGCCGTCGTGCCAGAACAGCGCGTCCACGTGAGTGTCGTCCATAAAACCGACCATGCCCTTGAGATAGTCGTCGACATCCCGCGAGTTGGCGATACCCCAACTGGTGTCGGCCTGGTAGATAATGCGGTAGGGTTTGCGGCGGATAGGGTAGGACATCATTAAGGAAGATTCTCCAAATGCCACGCCAACGCCTTTAGGCTCCGCTCGCCCTTGTACATATAAACCGTGAGAAAGTGGTTGGGCGCCAACTCAACCGTTGGCGTAGTGCTAACCTCGTACAGATGCTCCGGCGGATGCGCAGGCACCACGTTAAACAGATGCGCCCGATTGAAGTGCGGCGTACTCCCGCCCTCCTCATCCACCCAGGTGCGTCCCCCGTCCAAACTCACCCTGGCAATCTTGCGGTAATCAAAGACGTCGCTACCGGGCGCCTGCCCCGCAATGCACAATGAGATAACGATGTTGCGTCGCGTCCACAGAAGCGCGTGGCGATAGGCGCCAAATTCGGTCAAGCCGTGCGGCACTTCTGCAAACGAGCGCCCCCCGTCGGCCGACTCCAACAACAACCCGTTCTTATAAATAAAACTGTCCGGCGGGTAGGGCACGCCGGTCATTTGCAAAACCTGCTCCGGGTCTTCCCCCGGCAGTGCGTAGCGCTGGATGCGCGTGGCGGCAAGAACGCGCTTGGAATCAAACGGATCTACCGCAAAAGCGGTCTCGGTGGCGTGCTGGTGCACTAGCGTCGGGTCGCCCCACGTCTTGCCACCGTCGGCGCTGCGTATCATCACGTCGCGAATGCCCGGCCGCGACTGGTCCGCCTGCTGGTAATCCTCCCAATCGTCGTAGCGCATGCTGGCGGAAAACATGAGGCTGCCGTCGGCGCCTTCGATAAAATTTGGGTGGCACCAGGCCATCTGCATACTCGCATACGGATCTTGCGTCCCCCCGGGGGCAAAGCCGCCATAATCAATAGAGGTCGACGTCCACGTTTGCCCCCCGTCTGCCGAAACGGACGCGTAGACCACCGGGTCGTAAATCCGCCCCCCTCCTTGCGGCGGCGCTTGATGCACCAAACACATGCGCCCGTCGCGGGTAATGATAAACCCCGCAATCCACTGCTCCGACGCCATCCCTTCGAGGCAAACCGGCACCGGCGTCCACGTCTGCCCCTCGTCGTCGCTTTTAAACAGCCCCGGGTCGGTGGTCGTCGTATTGAGCCACACCGAACCGTCCGGATGCCGAACGACATTCTGGGCCCCGAGTCTCTCATCTGTAGTGGGCGGCGTGATGGTATCCACGCGATCTATCACAATCTCCAGCATCATTTATCTCCCGAGCACCTGGTCACCTAATTTTGCAGTAATCGACCTAAAATCTCTTTTCTTATTAAACCCGCTAACCACCGCACCCCATATCAATCGCCGGCGTGCTCAATCACCTGCCCCTGCGCCACCAACATGCGCTGCAATTCGCCTACGGGCACCCGGCGCGGTTCTCAACATCGCTCTTGCCCAACCCGCTGGTCGCCATGCCCCCAACGTGGTCGTGGTATTCGATCAATGCCACCTTCCGCCCCAACCGCGTCGCCGCCACCGCCGTTGCAATCCCCCCCAGCGTTGCCCCCACAACGACCACATCAAATGTCGTCTGTTCGCCCGGTGTCATCGCCTCGGCCTTCCGCGTTACAGATTGTCAGGTCACCACGCGTTCGTACGGCCCCAGGTCCGGGTCCACGTACTCGCGGTGAAAACTTTTGCCCAGTAAATATTTGATCTCCAGCTCCACGTCGTGCAATTGTCGCCGCGGGGGCACCACTTCATCGCGCTCGAGCAAGGTTACGGCCAACACATTCTCCCCCTGCCGCGGCCAATGTTCTCTATCGGGCCGAAAGACAAACCAATAGGTAGGCCCCGAGCGATTGCGCGGCGCACTCATGCGATACATTTGATTTATCCGCCGCATACAAGAAGCCGGCAATTCAACGCCGTTCAGCGCAAAGCGCAGGCGGTCGTGCTGTGTGGTCCCGGCAATCCCCACCCGCAACAATACCTCGTGTACCCGGTCGTCCTCGCCCCAGCGCGGCAAGTCGTCACTGATGGTAAAAACCGCCTCTGTCGTCTCGCCCGGCTCCATATCCATGGGCAACGGCAACGGCGCCAGCGCATTGAGTGGCCGGTCGCTGACGGTGGGGATGTAATAGTATTTGTCCTTGGCCACCATAATATCGGGATGCCCCAGCTCCCGCAAGCGCTCGTAAAAACCCGCCTGGTACGGCCAAAAGGTAAACCACTGCGCCAGGTACAAGCCGTCCACCCCCTGCGCCCAATAATTGCAGGCGGTAGCGCGCATCATGGATGTGGGCGCGTCGCTCAAACGATCGGAACCCACTCTGGCATGCATGGAGCCATAAACGCGACAGTTGGACCCTTTGGCCGCCTCCACCAGAAAACTGAAGTCCGCCATGGGGTCGATAAAATCCACCAGGTTAATGGTCTCGCCTACCAGCACGTCCACAATGCCCTGGCGTATCCACTCCTCCGGATCTAGCCCGCAATAGTGGCACCACTCGCGCGTCCGGGGCAGCCGCACCACCAGCTCGCGATCGGCGCCGCTGTTTTTGACCGCCTCGTACACCCTGCCTATCCACTGGGTCATGATAGCGCGCCCTTCTTCCACCTCGTCGGGGTGAAAAAACAGAGGCGAGGTGTTGGCCATCTGCAACTCAAACCCATCGACCGGATATTTATTGACCGTCTCCTCAATCAGGTTAAAGCGCTCGTCGCGCGCTTCCGGGTGCTTAAAATCGAGCCCGTCTATGCCGTCGAGATCGGCTGGCAAATCCCCTTTGGCGCCGATTTCCAGGTGTTGATTGTTCAAACGAAAATTGGAATTGCGCACGGGCGCGTGTGTCACCCCCCCGTTTTGCACCAGCAAGGTGGAATACAAGAGTAACCCCTTCTCGTGCGCCCGCTCGCAAACGATCTGCAGCGGATCGTGTCCCTCGTCGATGAGGTGCCGGGCATTCTCGTGGGCGCGGCGAAACACCTGGTGATCCCACTGCTCCACATTGTGTCCCAGCAACTCGCCCACCTGGGTGTCGTGCAACACGGTGCGCCCTTCGCCCAGGCAAAACATCACCGCCTCCACCGGCGTCCCCACCAATTCGTCAATGCACGCCTGATATTCGGCCTTGGTCATGGGGGGCTCGTACCGGTAAATGTGCGGGTGGCGCCCGTCGTGATAAAACATGATCTGCGGTTTTGCCATGCGTATTCCCTCCTCTATTAAAAACGGACCAATAGTAAGAATTGCCCTTACCACACACAAGCTCATCGTTTGTTTGACGATGCCCGGTCTATGCTTATTGGCCGGTATGGGGGGATGCTTGACGGCTTGGTTGATATGCGTCTAAATTCAAGGCCTCGTTGGCAATTTTAGGGGACATGAGCGAGAGTCCCCCGTGCCCCTGATGATCGCCCCACACCACCAAAACCACCACCCCACACTCCCAGGAACCCCCATGAAAATCACCAAAATCAAAGTCCACGAAGTAACCCTGGCCTTCCACGACTGGATCGCCTACCAACTCAACCACTACCACACCCCCACCCGCCGCACCATCTACGAAGTCCACACCGACACCGGCCTCATCGGCCTGGGCGAAAGCGGCGCCCGCCCCGAACTCCAGGACGTCATCGACCAGTACGTAGGTACCAACCCCTTCGATTGGATGGGCGACGAAACCTCCCTGGGCTTAGGGATCGCCATGTACGACCTCATGGGCCAGGCCGCCGGCGTCCCCATCTACAAACTCCTGGGCCAAAAACAGCGCTCCTGGGTGCCGGTGGCCAGTTGGACCGTGTCCACCCACCCCAAACGCATGGCCGAAGCCGTCGAACGCTACGCCGCCCAGGGCTACACCTGGATGAAATACCACCTCTCCCCCTTTGAAAACGTCTTTGACCAGACCGAAGCCATGATGCAAGTCGCCCCGCCCGGCTTCAAAATCCACTACGACTTTACCGGCGGCGGCACCGACGACCACATGCCCGAACTCCTCACTAAACTCGCCGAGTACCCCATCGCCGGTTGCTTTGAAGACTGCATCAACGCCGGCGACACCCTCGCCTCCATCGAACTGCGCCAGCGCATCCCCCTGCCCATCGTGCGCCACCAGGCGCCGCTCGAAGCCACCTACGAAGTCTACATGGGCGCCGGCGACGTCTACATGCGCGGCCACCAGAAAATAGGCGCCGCCATCCGCGCCGCCGGCCTCTTTGCCGCCGGCAACATCCCCTTCATGCTGCAAAACGTCGGCGGCACCATCACCCGCGCCATGGTCAGCCACATGACAGCCGCCTTTCCCACCGCCACCTTCCACTTCATCAACAGCGGCGAAATTCTCAAAGAGGACGTCGTCAAAGAACGCCTGGAACCCATCAACGGCTTTATCCGCGTGCCCGAAAAACCCGGCCTCGGTCTCACCCTGGACCGCGACGAATTGGAAAGATTAAAAAATCAGGGATTGCCCACCCAGACGCCGTGGATCGTCAAATCGCAATTCCGCAACGGCAGCAAGATGTACACCCGCTACGACCCGGCCACCACCCGCCACTTCCTCATCCGCCCCGACTGGACCCGCGGCCTGCTGCCCATGAGCTACGCCGCACCCATCGAAACCGAGTACTGGGACGACGACGGCACGCCGGAATTCAAAGAAATGATGGACCGCATAAAACAAGAAAAGGTAGTTCTGGAAAGGTAGAGATCGTCCAATGCATTGGCGCACTCCGATACCAGCAGGTGCCAACTCTGCTACCGAGAAGTAACGTTTTCTACCGCAAATAAGTCATTTTTTCAGAGGGGATATCATGGCATGAAATTTGCAACTGATTTGTGCAAACCAAATTGGTATAGAAGATAGATCTACTTATATTAAATCCAAAGGGAACAATCATGTCAGAATCTAAAACGCCTCCCTCCTCTTCTCTAATGGAAGAACTCCGCCTGATATTCTCCTTTTTACGCGAAGCTATTCAGGATCTCCGGCAGGAAGCGCGCAACTCCGACAACCTTCTGCGCGAAGACATTCAAGAACTGCGACAAGAAACGTGCAATTCCGACAGCCTCCTGCGCGAGGATATTCAGGAACTGCGACAAGAAATGCGCAATTCCAACAACCTCCTTCGAGAAGACATTCAAGACTTGCGGCAGGAAGTGCGCAATACCAACAACCGCATCGACTCGCGCTACGCCCGCCTCATGACCCTCCTCATCGCCGTCGCCGGCGCCATCATCGCCGCCGTTAAAATCTAAGTCTCGCAGCCCTATCTAGGTCAGACCTTGTGATCGTACGGACCCAGGTCCGGATCGACATAAGCCCGGTGAAAGTTCTTACCCTTCAGATATTTCGTCTCCAATTCCATATTAGTCAGGGTACAATGGGGCTGTGCTATGTCGGCATCCCGCGATAAAAGCACCACCTCAATTGTATTCTCCCCCTTCACCAGCCAATATTCGGCCTCCAGTTTAAACACGTACCAATACCCCCCCATCACCCGGTAGCGCGGCCCGTCCATCGTGTAAAGCTGGTTGATCTTGCGCAGCATAGTATGGGGCAAAACCTCGCCGTTGAGCCTGAATTCGATGACGTCGGTTTCGACATTCGACGTAATAAGCAAACGCAGCAGCGCATCTGCACGTTGCCGGCCCCGCCGCGCTGCACTATGAGAGTGGGATACACCTGCATGCCCAATTCTTGCGCCCGCTCGCAGACGATGCGCAGCGGGTCGTGGCCGTCGTCTATGAGGCGTTTGGCATTTTGCGCGGCGCGGCGAAAAATTAAATGATCCCAGGACTCCACGTTGTGCCCCATCAACTCCCCGGCCCGGGTGTCGTGCAGCATGGTCCGCCCCTCGCCCAGGCAAAAGGCGATGGCCTCCACCGGCGTGCCCGCCAGCTCGTCTACCATGGCGACGTATCCTTCTTTGTGCATGGGCGGTTCGTAGCGGTAGATGTGGGGATGCCGGCCATCGTGATAGTACATCACCTTGGGCTTCCTCATATCGAATTCCTTTGTTTGCAGAAGAAAAAAGAATCAGGGCGTGCGCGCGTAGTAGCGCTCCCATTTTTCGCTGGGCTCAAAGCCCAGGATGCGCCGGGCTTTGTCGACGTTGTATTTGCCGTGCCCCTCGTAGCTGAGCATGTTGAATTCCTGGTAGTAGTCGGGCACCGCGTCGATGTCGATGGCCAGCCGGCACGCCAGGTGTAAATCTTCCCAGATGAGGGTGAACGGCGGAAAATCCCCCGCCTCTGCTATTTGGGTCGGCCGCGCCGCCAATCCGTTAAACACAAAACACACCGTGTGAATCTGGTAAATGCGGGCGTATATGTCGCAGATCTCCGACCCCAGCATCTTGGTCAAACAATAATACCCCGTCCCGGTGGCGCGCGGCACGTCGGCGATATCAAATTCGTGATCGTAGGCGCGGCGGATGTACTGCGGCGCGGTGTGCACGACCTTTTTAATGCCCAGCTCGGCCGCCGCTTTCATGACGTTCCACGCCCCCCTCGTATTCACCTGAAAGCTGCGCTCGGGATGATCGCGCAATACCGTAATATTCACTATGGCATCCATCCCCCGCGCCGCCTCGCGCACTTGCTCAAACGACGATACGTCGACCTCACTAACCTCTTTGCCGTCGGGATGCGCTTTGATGTCGGTTAGGGTCAAATCGTAATGCGATTCCAACCCCGGCGTCAAAAAAGGTCCGATATTGCCACACGCCCCCAGCACCAGAACTTTCTTTTTCATAATCAAACTTCCTGAAGACTGTACCAGCGATCGTACCACAAATGCATCTCTGCCGGCAGCCACGCCCTCACATTGTCGGCCAAGCGCCACCTGAAGCGCTCGTCCACCGCCTCGCGCGGCACGTCGGCCATATATTTCCGCAGTCCCCCCGTCAACGTCAAGCGCTCCCCTCCCTCCACCGCTATGCGCCCGCGATGAATCGTACTGCCGTTCCAGTACACCGTCTG
>CAXGRO010000127.1:0-11621 GCA_964012055.1 uncultured bacterium | reverse complement strand
AGGCCGAGCGCCCGCCGCTGCTGTTCGACGTGGCCGCCAACGAGCGCGACGACGTGTCGGCGCAGTATCCTCAGGTCCTGGCTCGCCTCGACGCCGCGCTCACCGAGCACCTGGCCCGTTGAGGCGCGCACCGCGGGCATCATTCGTACGTCTGCTAGTAGATGTGGCCGGCGTCGACGACGAGGACCTGCCCGGTCATGTAGCCGGCGTCTGCCGAGGTCAGGAAGGCGACGACGGATGCGATCTCCTCCGGCCGGTTGGTATCCACTGGCCCGATCTGGACGAAGATCTTTTCTTTTAGGGGATAGCGGCCGGAGACTATGAGCAGAGTCGAACCAGGCAACCCATTTAATGGGCTGGCATCATCTGGGTTTTGCCGGTGTCCTTCTGGTGACTGGATTTTTTATTTGGTGTCCACAGTATTGACAAAAAGTGTCCAAAGTATTGCATATAGTGACTAATATACGACAGACCTCGATACCTGGAGGCGAGATGACCATGTCGACATCGATCACTTTAGGCAACGCATCGTACGGCTTCCGCGAGTATGGGCTCCGCCAGTTTTTCGAGGCCTCGAAAGAAATCGGCATCGCGGAAGTTGAGATTGACGCCGGATGGCTGGTGGGCGAGGCGCAAAATGCAATTTCCGTGGACGCCGGCGCGGAAGAAGTCAAGCGGGTTGGGGACCTGGCTGCGAAGGTCGGCGTCCACATCGCGGCGTTGGGCAGCGGCGCCGCGGTTGCACTCGAAGGCGATGTGGCCACGGATCTGTCGGCGGACATAAAAAAAGTCATCGATCTAGCCGACGCCCTCGACGCCCGAGTTATTCGCGTATTTACCGAGCACGACTTCACGCATTCGCAGCACTATACGCTGCCGGCCGAACGCGTAAGCGATGCCCTGTACGAAACCCTTGCCGCCGCCTTCAACACCATTGGCGAATACGCGGCTCAGAAGAACGTGCGCATTGCCATCGAAAACCACGGCGGCACGTCCGCGACCGGGGAAAAACTCAAGAGACTCCTCGACATGGTTCCACACGATGCGGTAGGCGTAACCTACGATCCGGCCAATTTCGCCTACGGCGGAGAGGATCCGTACCAGGCCTTGCTCGCGGTTAAAGACCGGGTGCTCTATACCCACTGGAAAGATGTGGAACGCTCGGACGAAAAGATTGAGTATCGCGCCTTTGGGGAAGGAAACATTGACTGGCCGCCGATCATCCGCACGCTATTGGACGAATTTCAAGGGATCTGGGCCATTGAATACGAACGAAAAGTCGACAGCACCCTGGAGACGCTGATGCAAGGGGCCAGGCAGAGCATAAACAACTTGCAGTCCGCGATCGACCGCGTCAAACAGAGCTGAGAAACGGATGCACATCAAACAGTTGGGGCAAGTAGGTATCACCGTAGCGGACGTGGAACGCGCGGCGGCATTTTACGAGCAGATGGTCGGTCTGGAGATTTCCGACCGCGCGGATGGCGCTGTTTTCCTGCGCTGCAACACGGACCACCACTGCCTTGGACTGTATCCGGGTGCTCGTCGCGGCCTACACCATCTGGGGCTCGAGGTGCACGATCAGGCGGCGCTGGAATCCGTGCGGCAGACCCTGGCGGATCACCGCCTGCAATCCGAATCCGATACATTTGCCCACCCGGGAATTGGCCAATCCCTCTGTTACCGCGATCCCGACGGCAACCTGCTCGAATTCTACGAAGGCATGCAGCACATCGACCGGCCGCTCGCCCCGCGCGAAGTCCGGCCGGTCAAGTTTGGCCACATCACCTTTCACACGACCGACATGGAACGGTCCCTGGCCTTTTACACGGATGTGTTGGGCTTCCGGATTTCCGATACCGTGGGCAACGCGGTCGCCTGGATACGCTGCAATCAGGACCACCACGGCGTCGCCTTTCTGGCCGATGGCCAGTCCAAGGTCAACCACTACTGCCTCGATCTGGCCGACTGGCAGGCCATCAAAGTCATTTGCGACCACTTGACGCGCAATGATGTTCCGATCATGTACGGCCCCAGCCGCCACGGCCCGGGTGACAATATTTTCATCTACATTCCCGATCCGGCCGGTAACATCATGGAATTGAGCACCGAAATGCTGCAGATCTGGGACGAGCTCTCCTACCGGCCAAAGAACTGGACCAACGAGCCGGGCACGGTAGACGTCTGGCGGGCGCTGGCTCAGCCCAAACACATGCTGACTGGTGAGGGAAGAGACTTCAACGATTGGACGGAAGGATCTGCGGTGATCGGCGCCGGCTGGGAGGTGCTAAGGTCGGGTGATTTCACGGCGCTCGATCCGGCCGCCAAGATCACCGCGCCCACGCCCGCCGTGCCCGAATTCAGCATCGAGATTCCGGCGTTCACGCTGGCGGCGCAGGACCCGAGCGATCACGTAAAAGCGCTGGTTGTGGCGGACCGGCGTTTCTCCACCGGCGGCGGCCTGTCCGTCGCGGTAGATATTGCCGTGGAGGTGCGCGGCACGGAAAACAATCCCTTCGACGCCGATCCGAATGACCCGCGACTGGGCTCCGGTTCCATTTCGCTGATCGACGACACCACGGGTATCGTGTTGAACTTTGAAATCTCCAACCGCCAAGTTCTGGCGTTGCGCGAGCTGTTTGTCGTTGCTGCTCCTGGCGGCGACGCAGGGGCCATCCAGCCGCTGGCCGATCCGGTGCTGACCGACGTGGCCATTGAGCCGGGATCGTGGCACCGTTACGAGATTCGCTACTATCCGGGCGAAGATCGCCCACTGGCCCCGGGTGCGGACCGTGCCGAGTGGTACGTCGACGGCCGGCAGGTGCACGCGGTCAACTGGGTCGCCACGGTCGAGCCCCCATCGCCTCCGGTCATCAAGCCGGCGCGATTCTCCGTCAATATGGCCATTTTTACGTTGATGGACGACCTGCCGGACGGTCGCGGCGGCACCATCGCCGGCCTGGACCCAAACTACGAGCGGACGATCTTTGGCCAGGGCGTGACGGCGCGTTGGCGCAACCTGGAAGTGGCCGATGTCGGCGAAAAGTGGCACATTCAGCCAGGAGGGGACTAAGTGATGGCCGGTTCGCTGGAAGGTAAAGTGGCACTGGTTACCGGTGGCGCATCCGGCATCGGCCAGGCCGCAGTGCGGTTGTTCGCGCGGGAGGGCGCCAAAATCGTAATTGCCGATGTGCAGGCCGGCGCCGGCGCAGAAACCGTCAAGCAAGTGAAACGGGATGGCGGCGAAGGGCTCTTCGTCCAGTGCGATGTTGCAAAATCCGCCGAAGTAGAAGCCCTGATCGACAAATGCGTTGAAACATACGGTCGGCTGGATTGCGCCTTCAACAACGCCGGTATCCTGGGCGAGATGGCCAAGACAGCAGACTGCACCGAAGAGAGCTACGATCGGCTCATGGCGATCAACCTGAAGGGCGTCTGGCTGTGCATGAAGTATGAGATCCGCCAGATGCTCAAGCAGCAAAACGGCGTCATCATCAACACCGCCTCCAACGCCGGCATGCGGGGACAGCCGGAGCTGCCGGTCTACGGCGCCACCAAAGCAGGCATTGTGCAATTGACCAAGACGGCCGCTTTGGAATACATCCGCTCGGGCCTGCGCATCAACTGTGTCAATCCGAGTTTGATCTGGACGCCCTTGGTCGAACGGCAGACGGCCGACAATCCAGAACTGGTCGAAAAGTTTACCGCAGAGCAAAAGATAGGCCGGTTGGGAAAACCGGAAGAGATCGCCGAGGCCGTCGTGTGGCTTTGCTCAGACGCCGCATCGTTTGTAACGGGCCATCCCATGAATGTGGACGGCGGCGATCTGGCGTAAACTGTGGCAACAAGCACTAGCACTCGATCACTGGCGCGAGCGTCTGGCGGCTCGAGTAGAAACGCAGGGAGCTGTAGTCGATGGAGCGGAAGCTCTGGCTCTCGATGATCTCGATGTTGCAGATTAACGGTGCTCGTAGACGTAGCTGAGGGTGGCGTCCCTGTAGGTGGCGGTCACCTCCCAGCACCCCGGCTCTTGCGGATCGATCCCGTTCACCATGGCCTAACCTTGATCGTCGGTAAAGGCGTTGGTTGCGGGGCCGTCGGCGCGTATTACGCGCGGCGAGCCGCCGTCGATGCGGCGCCACACGACACCGATGTCGGGTTGTGGCTCCCCCGCCGAAGTTGACGCTCCACCACACGCTCTTGCATCTGCCGTGGTTGCCGTCGGTAGCCAGCAATGTCCAGAGCTCGTCCGTGCCGTACCAGACGCTGCCCTGGAGAGGGGTGGTAGCCGACCAGGAAGCAGAGGGCTCAAACCCGGGTTGGGATGGGATGGTGACGGGGCATGACGTGGCGATTGGCTCGGCAGGGCTTTCGCCCCGGTCGCACGCGGCGAAAGTGGCTGCCATCACCAGCAGGGCTCCGGTTGCTGTGATTGTGTCGAGGGTGTGGGTGAGCATGGCGTGCTCCGCGAGTCAGGAGTCCGGCGAGCAATTGTTAGCTGGCATTGGGAATCCCGTCGAAGAAATCCACGACGCCTGTCTCCAAGGAATACTCCGCTCCAACCACAACCAGCCCGTCGCTTTGGATGAGATGACCCAGCAGCTCAGAGCCGTGCCGCAAGTGATTCGCCGCTGCGCGAATGTTGGCCCGAACGGCGTCGCGCAATAGTGTATTGGGGTCTTCTTGACGCCTGGAAGCGAGCAGCGTCTCAACCGACGGGCGGATGCGGTCGACAATGGAGCGCAGGTTTGGCGACGGACTAGCCGCCCGCCCCTCCAACTCTTCCAGCGTCGCGGCGACGGCGCCGCACTGTGAGTGCCCCAAAACGACCACGAGGCGCGTGCCGAATTGCGCCGCCGCAAACTCAACACTGCCGAGTTGCGAAGGGTCGACGACATTGCCGGCGACCCGGACGACGAACAGATCGCCAAAGCTCTGATCGAAAACTAGTTCTGCAGGGACTCGGGAGTCTGAGCAGCCTAGAATGATGGCAAACGGCTCTTGGCCAACGATGAGTTGAGCACGCCGGGCCGAACTAGAAATAAAAGGGCCGACCGCTTGGTTTGATACAAAGCGTCGATTGCCTTCGCGGAGACGTTCCAGGGCTTGAGTCACATTAAGCATCGCAATAGAAGGACCGTTCTGTTGTCCGGCAAACGTCGCGGATCGCGCCCGGCTTCACCTGCGGTTCTATGCGATATGTACAAGCATTCATGGTATTCTCACTCGGCCTCTCCTCTCAATTATCATAGTCATTTGTAGTAGAAGAGCCTGCCGTCTGGGCCGGCGTCAATGATCTTTTCTGCTATCCACAGACTGCCGAGAGATTCTTGACTAGATGCCAGGCTCACATCGTTCTCCTTCCTCACAAAACTATCCAGTTGTCGGTAGAAGAGCCAGGCCCCCCCATGCCGGACGGGCGGAGTTTGTCGGGACTCCACTTGAAATGTCGCTCTTTCTTAGCGGCATCATGCCAAGTGAATTCATAATCAGAATCCAAAATGATGGTACCCTCAGATCCGATGATACGCGCCGAGCGCTGAGTCGGCCTGAAATCGTCCTCTTGCCATGCACCGCTGTACGCAAGACGATCGCCGTCTGCAAAAGTGATAAGAGCGTGTGCCTGCGTCGGCGCTGTCGCTACATCTGAGATCCGGGAGGACTGTGCGAACATTCTCGTCGGCTGTCCCAGGGTCCAGCACGCGAAGTCAAAGTCGTGAATGGACCCATCCATGACATAACCACCCCCTTTGTTTCTGTCCCACATCCAACTCCCGGGCCCGCGATAGTAATCTGAGCGCGGCCCGAATGACGAGATCTGCCAGGTCACGGGTCTGCCCAAGGCGCCGGCTTGCACCAACGACCGTACTTTCAACCGCGCCGGCGAGAAGCGCCTCATGTATCCTACCGCAAGACGAACGTTGTGCTTGGTACATGTGCGAAGAACGCGTTTGCCTTGCGATACCGTTCGGCACAGGGGTTTTTCGGTGAGGACATCTTTGCCGGCTTTTGCACAGCGCAACACCCATTCGCAATGAAGAAATGTGGGCAGCACAATAACGACCGCATTGACCTCCACGTCCAGAAGGATCTTATTCGGGTCATCTGTAACCCGCCGGATTCCGTATCTGTCCGCCAAGCTCCGTGCTTTGTTCAAGTCAATGTCGGCCAGGCAAAGAGCCTTGGCTTGGCGATGTCGAGAGATCGCCCCTAAATGGGCCCCGGCCACTCCTCCCGCACCTATGATTCCAATGCCTGTCATTGTATGGGCATTCAGCTATTCTGTAGTGCAGAGGATGCGCCAAGCTTGCCTAAAACCCATAGCGCCCCTCTCTGAAGGAGCACTCGGTTGACCGGATGTTCGAACGCCTCCACGCCATGTCCCATCGCGTTGTAGCACACCCTGGCGTTGTCGTAGTCTCGCGTTCATAAGATGGGGTGCCTCACATTCTGCCATGTCGCATCGATCAATGGCTCCAGGGAATCACCCATTCTTGGATTCGTGTAGAGTTCATCCATTATGACAAAATCTGCGAGGTCTTGAGTAATTGGGTGACTCGCAGATCTAATGCGCATTGCATGGTCTTGCAGCGGCGCATGGCCGGAGTGTCCCCAGTCCCACCAAGCGCCCAGGATCTTGCGATATTCAGACCAGTCATCAAAACAAATCGTCGCGCAGTGCAACGCAAGCATGCCCTTGCCACTGGCAAAGAAGTTGAGCAATTCCTGCCGCGCCTTAGACGAAAGCTCAAAACACCATTCGTCCCGCCATTCCGGCCGCTGGTCGCACGTCCATCTTACGCAGTTCAACGTCAGCATGTCGAAATCGCTGAGCGAACCGTCTTCAGCAGCACCGAAACTCT
This sequence comes from uncultured bacterium, assembly GCA_964012055.1. Lineage (GTDB taxonomy): Bacteria > Latescibacterota > UBA2968 > UBA8231 > UBA8231 > CAXGRO01. Next base: position 4,758 of record CAXGRO010000127.1, on the reverse strand, counting down.
CATGAATTTCCGATTCAATGCCCACTTCATGCAATACCGTCGCGAGAATGGGTGAGGTGGCACTGTAATCATGAGCAACCCCACCCGCTCAGAATCATGTTTCGAGTCACCGTTCTATCCTTTCCTTTTGCACCATATTACCTCGGATAAATAACAGGCAACAGTTCACAGTTGAGCGTTTTGCCGACGCGTTGACCGCGCTCGATTAGATAGTGATTGACTGCGAATCAGAGAGCATACTGTGGGATCTTCATCAGTTCCCCGTTTCTCAGCGCCGACTGGTGAGCTACAATTACGGCCACCGTCATGTTCAAAGCCTGCGCAACATCCACAAGCGGCGTGCGGTCCAGTAGTATGGCCTCCACGAACTCGTTCATCAGATAACCGTGCGAGCCACCGTGACCACCGGCCTCGACTCCCGGCGGCAAAGGCGGCCGCTTGATCAATGGCGCTTCCTTTCCGTCCACACCTTTGAAAGACCCGCTTCAGGTGCTCAACCGTGCTGCGCATGCCCATACAGGAGACCTCGGTGAAGCTTCCGCCAGTTACCCCCACATAGTAGGCGTTCGAGTGGGTGGGATACCACTGCGGGGGCAGGCTGGTGCGCCATCCCTCATGCGCGGCCAACGGCGTACCGAAGTAGTGCCAGTACTCGCCTTCGGAGCAGATGACCTTACCCAGATCGCCGGCTCGGTACATCTCCTGCATGCAATGGAGGTCATCATGGAAGTAGGACGTCTCAAACATCATGTATTTGCGGTCGCTGGCCTTGAGCGACGCGATGGCGAGCCGCGCGTGGCTCGGCGCGTCGGTGGCAACGAAGATGGCTTCGAGCGAGTCGTCTCCGATTAGTTCTTCGCACGATGAATACATCGTCTCGCAACGGCATCTTTGGGCCAGTTCGGCGCATTTGTCGGGGTCCAGGTCCGCAACCGCGGCGACGGTCACGTTCGGGTGGTCCTGAAAATGGAATGCCGCGCCGAAGCCGCACACGCCATACCCCGCAATGCCCGCCCGGATCTTGCGGTCGGAAACGGGCCTCCAGTTCTTTGCCGCTTCCTCATCGGTGACCGCCTGTTCGAATCCCTGGATCGCGGCCGTTCCGGTGGCGGCTTCCGCGGGGTTGGCGGCCCCAACTCCCTCGCGCTTTGTCGGTGTCATTACATTCCTTCTGTTAGCTGTGTTCGATACGATGCCAGTATGTCAGAAATGCTTTCGAGTTGCTTGCGTTTCTTTGCGTGTGGCCAACGCAGGTTTCAGCGACTGCGCTTTGGCGCAGTCCGCTGCAAACTTTGGTTATGCTTCTTTTCATCTCTCGGTATAAAATCAATTTTTAGTTCATATCCAACGGCCTTTGCATAATCAGCTATTGTCGATAGCTTGGGGGATATGGTTGAGTTAACACTTTCAAGTCGCGATATGTTGCTCTTTTTCGTCGACAATCTCTCGGCAAGCTCCTCTTGGGTTAATCCTGCACTTTGCCTGAGCGCAACTAGCTTCTTGCGAAGTTCATAAGCCGGAGCTAGGTCTTCATAGACCTCACTAACACTTGGGCGCTTGAGAGCTTTCTTCTTAAAATCTTTGAAATTTGGCCTGGCCATCAGCTTATCTCCTTTTGCTTTTTTCGGGCTTTATCAAGTTCTCTTTTGGGGGTCCTTTGGGCTTTCTTGATGAATGATTGTCCATAACATATGACAAAGTTATCATTTGTGATAACTTTGTCAAGTGAGAAAACGCTGTGTCCGGCGGAGTGATCGAAGGGAACTAAGTGTACTTCAACCGCATGTTATGCGCTGGCTTCGCGAATGTCTTGAAGTCAGGTACGAGATCTCCTACACATGAGACTGCATTCTCAGATCAGCCGCGGTGCCACATAGCGCTCCACCGTCCTCAGAGGCGCCTTGTCCGCCTTGTAAAAGTCCCGCAGGTACAGGGGATACCCCTTGTTGACCGCGTACTGCCCCCCATCGTCCGACGCTGTGTTGGCCCAGGCCGGGGTGTCCGGGCGCGGCGAGATATCGACCAAGGTGTTCCCCTTCAGCCGACAGGTGTATTCCAGGCCATAGGTCTTTTCCGCGTGCTTCTCCACCGTCTCCACCAGCGGGATCTCGATCGTCACCACTTGCCCCGGGTCCAGCCCGCCGATCAGCAGGTAGTTCCCCAGCCAATCCAGCGCCGCCAGTTCCCGCTCGTCCACCCGGCAGCGCACCGCTCGCTTGTCGACCCAGCGCGGCATGCGGACCCGCACTCGGCGCGCCGTCTTGTTATGCAGTACCACCTTGCCCTCGTATGGCAGGTAGCTGTCGACGTCCAGCCATTCAGACGCCCGATTGAGCAGCAGGTTCACCTGGGCCACATCGCCGCTGCCCCGCACAATCGCTTGCCACGCCTCGTACATCCCCACCGGTATATTGGCGTTACAGCACATCGTCCACCAGGCGTAGGCACAAGTGGGATCCGACCCGGAGGCAAAGCTGCCAATATTGCGCTCCAGCACGTCCTCGTCCGATTCGATGCGGCGGTCTAGCTCGTGTTGTGGCCCAGCGGCGATCGTCGCCTCCAGCAGGTCGCGCCGGATCAACTGGTGCTCCACCAGGTGGTTGCGCACGTATTGGTCGACGTCTTCCCAGTAGTCCCCAATCCCCGCCTTGCTCATTCGCACCGCCAGCCAGGTCATGTCGCCGATGCAGCACCCCTCACTGACCTGGGGCGCAAACTCCTCCGGCAGGCTCCGGAGGTCGGGGGGGCGGAAGCGGTTGAGCATTTGGGGAGAACCGATGACGGCCGGGAAAAAGCCGATGCGCGAGATGCCAAAGTGCCGCCCCCACTCGTAGAATTTGGCGACAAATTCGGCCGCCCGCGTGTCGTGGGCCACAATTGCGTATTCCAGCAGTCCCTTCATGCCAAAGGCGTGCGAGTGGAAATGCCCGTTCCACATCGCCTGCTCGGCTTGGGCCACCATCGCCGGCCCTTCCTGCGTGCCCCAGTTGGTCGGCTTGAGCATGAAACGGGCGATGCTATGCGCCAGATCCAGCCATTTTCGCTCGCCCGTTTCGGCATACCAGCGCGAAAACGCCCGCAACGGCTGACCATTTACATAGGAGGGCGCCCGCTCCGGCTCCTCCACGGTGGGCTCGTGCGCGTCGCCGACGATCTGGGCCGAAGGGCTGGTGTCTTTGCGCCATCCCTCCCGGCTGTAGCAGAGGAAGTACCAGGCGCGGTCCTCTTTGTGCATGGCGATGCGCGCCATGCCTTCCGCCAGGCGCCCCGCCACCTCCAGCCAACGGGCATTGCCGTCGTAGCGATGCCAGTCGAGCAGCGCAATCATAAAGCGCGGGTTGGTGTTAAACATCGCCAGGTCGCGGTGCCAGGCGTCACCAAAGCCCGGCCGGCCCTCCACTTTGAGCCAGAGCAGCCCATCGTCCTCGATCATCTGCAGGCCACTCTCGAGCATCTTGCGGTCGTGATCGGGGCGCAGCGTGCTGCCGCTCATGATACGCATCATGGGCAGCGCCTGCACGGGTTTGGGTAGGCACGGCCCCCCCGCTCCATGGCTGAAGTAGGCCGGCCGGTTGTCCAGGTGGGCGCAGAGGTAGGACTCGTAGTTGCGATTGGGGTCTGCGCTCCCCGTCAGTGCGTTCACCGCCAGCCCGGCGCGCTCGGCCAGGTCTAGGGTATCGGGCACAACGGCCTCGTAGCGCTCGCCATTGCTGGGTGTGTTCATGGTCTCATCATCTCCTTTCAGGTGCGGGGCTTTCATCTTCTCGATGCTGCGCTGCGCGTTCAGCTGTTCTCTGCGGCTGTGTCTAAAGGGCTAGATAAGATCGCCACGTCATCGATTTCCCAGTGGCTGTCTCCCACGCCGTTGCTGCCGGCCAGTCCCGGATTGCCGTGTTTGTTGCGCGTGATAATACCTGCTAGACCTATATCCCCAGGCGGCGTTGTTGTGAGAACGCCGTGGCCGTTTTCTGTTATGGCCTCGCCCTTCCACTTGGTCCACCGAGTCATGCCAAAGTGATCCGGTGGTCCGTAGTCTTTGTTGAAATCATCCGAGAATTACAGTTTTAGGCCTGAGGCTGTGAACATATCAGTTCCTTTTTTTGGCGACGTACCGCAGTCCGTTGCCGGCGCACCACTCGGTGGTGTAGGGGGCACTCGACGTGTTGAATATGCCGAGGCAGGTGGTGCTTTTCTCGAGCTTGTCGCGGAGCGCGCTCTCCTTCACGCCACCCCCTCGAAGTAGGCGTCCTTCCCCTCGGGAAACGCGCGCACGGGCGCGTTGCGGGCGCCGGAGGCGGGCCAGTTAGGGGGCCAGGCGTGGCGCCGCTCGAATTCCTCGACGCGCACCAGGTGGTTCGGGTGCTCGGCGCGGTGGGTGAAAAGCAGACCGTCCAGATGGTCGTGCTCGTGGTGATAGAGGTGCGCCTCCCAGCTCTGGAACTCGCGACTGAGCGGCTCCCCTTGTCCGTCCAGCCCGGTGACGGTTACCGCCGCCGGGCGGCCGATGTAGGCCTTCATGCCGGGCACGCTCAAACAGCCCTCCCAGGTCCAGAACCGCTCCTCGGTCGTGGCGCTGATGACTGGGTTGATCCAGGTGACCAGCGAGCGGGTGGAGGGGTCGCGCATCAGCAGGAAGCGTTGGAACCAGCCCAGCTGCGGCGCCGCGATGCCGTTGGCGCGGTGGTGCTTGAGGCCCAGCAAGAGCAGGCGCAGTTTCTCCTGGAAGTCCGGCGTGGAGATTTCCGCCGGATCGACCGG
>CAXGRO010000126.1:0-11650 GCA_964012055.1 uncultured bacterium | reverse complement strand
TCGAGGAGTTCCGCTCAGCCCAGTAGATATGGTTATTGGTCAGATCTAGTGCTATGTCCCAGGCATCCTCGGTAGGCACCAATGGAATCCAGGAATTCTCAACGCCGGTGCCATCCAGATTGGCACGGCCAATCCTCCCTTCTTTAGCCCAGAAGATGTGGCTATTGCTCAGACCTATAGTAAGTAGCTATTCCTGCCGTCGTGACCCGGCTGTGAGCCCCAGTGCCGTCAAGATTGGCACGCCAGATCGTAGTGGGAGCGCCATAAGGGTAGTAGATATAGCTGTTGGTCAGATCCAGCGCGATGTCGTAAGCCACAGGTATATTGCCCATATGGCCGTTTGGTAAAAGGACTTGTGGATTACTGCCGTCCAGATTAGCTCGACTAATCCTGAACGAAGGGCCTAAATAATTATCGGTCCAGTATATGTGGTTATTCGTCAGGTCTAGTGTTATACCAAAGCCATAAACGATACCACACCCGCAGATGTCCATGGCTCCGGTGCCATCAAGATTGGCACGGCGGATCTTCGTAGGCTCGCCCCAATATATATAGTCTGAACTCTGCGCACTCGCGGACCCAATGGGTATAATCGTGAGCAAACAGACAAACAGAGTGACGTTAACAAGTGACCAGTACATTGGCATTTAGGAAGGCAGAGGAAGTTTCATTTTTTTTAGCACTTTCCTGCTGTGCCGTCCTTCGCATCCTCCGGCCCTATATAAGGCTTCCAGATGAGTCTTGAGAAACCCCGCCTCCGGGGCCGTATCCACGTCGTACCAGGGCGGCAAAAGCCCCAACGACAAGTCGCCCAGCCGCTCCAGCGTCTGCCGCAACACCGCACCCGTACTCCACTCAATCCCCTCAAAAATTGCGCTATTGCCCTTCTTCTGTCCCACCAGATAATACCCCCCATCCGTACTGGGTCCGAGCACGACGTCGAACTCCAGCAACGTCTCTAAAGCTTGGTTGATGTGCGCCGCCGGCAAACTCGGCGTGTCCGAACCGACGATCACCGTGCGCTCCCCCCCCTGCGCAAAACTCCAGCGCATGAGTTGGTCCATGCGCCCGCCCAGATCCGTCTCGGGCTGCGCCATAAAATCGAAATCATCCCCGACCAACTCGCGTATGGCTCGCTCAGCCCCCGCCGGCGCATAGGCGATCACCTTGCGCTCGGCCGCCGACCGGGCCAGCGTCTCGGCGCTGTCTAACACAAATGCCCGATATAACTCCGCCGCCTCTGCGGCGCTCAAGTGGCTTTGCAGCCGCGTCTTCACCTGCCCCGGCCGCGGTTCTTTGACAAAAAGGATGGCGCCTGTAGACATCTACTCCTCCCGCTATTGTCCGATGCCCGCTCTCGCTTTATTTTACTTTCCCAGCAAACAAGATAGGCCAATTAACATTTCACCCCAAACACCTAACCGAGAAGGAACCCCATGGCACAGGTCCACATCATCCGCCACAACCCCGGCGCCGTATTCTGCAACCCCACCGAAGTCATCACTATTGACGACGACAATAAAGTTGTGCGCCTCATCGAGCCCAGCGGCAACGTCGGCACCCAATACCCCAAAGAGATCGGCTCGCAGTGGTTCGGCACCATCGAAAACCTCAACGGCGGCCTGATCACCGGCCAGGCCGACTGGTCCGACGTCTACAAAACCGACGTATTGTGGACCACGCCCTCGGCCGACCGCGATGAGTGTGACGCCTTTAAAAACGCCTACAACGCCATCTACGGCGCCATGATCAAACTGGTGGCCAGCGGCCCCACCGCCTCCAACCGCATGGCCCGCTTTACCCACCCGGCCGGCTTTCCCGACCCCGAAGCTCTCTTTGAAATCCAGATCAAAGCGGCCAAGGGCGACGTGCAGATCGGCGGCGGCAAACTCGACTTCGGCTCCTGGGTCGACCACCAGCCCTCCGGCGCCTCGGTGATGCACAAGAAGGGCGACAAAATGATCTCCACTCTGGGCCCCGACCTGGTCAAAGAAACCGAATTTGTTTTTGAGGAGCAATACGCCAAGAAATTCGCCGAGGCTGGCGTCGACTTTCGCAAACAGACCGTGTTTATGGAAATTCTGGTGGGCGTCGACGACGACCCATCCAAAGCCTGGGAACGCGTCGAAATCGTGCGCCAGGTCTTTGTCGACTACTTTGGCGACGACCGCCCCGCCGGTCTCATCTACCCGGTGTCGCGCATCCCCAACCTCGACGGCATCGTCGAACCGCAGCCGCGCGTGGTTTCCGGCGACGTCGAAATCGTGCGCTCGGGCCAGTTAGAGGACGGCTTTAGCACCTGGACCGCCATCCGCCACGGCGGCATCAGCGAAGTGATGGTGAGCGCCGTGGGCGGCGGCGACTCGGGCCAGGTGCTGGGCACCATCGACGCCCGCGTCAAAGAGGCCGGCGGCAACGGCCTCAAAGAAGACGGCGTGTTTAACAACGCCTATGTGGTCGCCGGCGACGACATGGCCGCCAACGCCGCCGCCCTGCAGGAGTTCAACGGTTCTTTCTCGGCCTACTACGAAGGCGTGGTGCCGGCCAGCCGCACAGCGCAATTCATGGGCGGCATTCAGAACCCCGACAATACCTGCGGCATCTCCAACCGCTCGATCTTTGCCGGCTGAGGAGATACACTTGATCAACGCAGCCGCCATCATCGCCGAATTTAAGAAGAACGACGTCACCCACGTAGTGGGCGTGCCCGACAACGGCTCGCGCGCCCTCTACGAGGCCCTGTGGGCCGAAGAGGGCATCGTAGTCATCCCGGTGAGCCGCGAAGGCGAGGCCTACAGCCTGGCCTGCGGCCTCTACCTGGGCGGCCAAACGCCCCTGGTGCTCATCCAGAACACCGGTTTCTTTGAGGCCGGTGACGCCTTCAGGGGCACTGCCTATAACATGGGTGTGCCACTGGTCATGGTGGTGGGGTATAGGGGCTATAAAACCATGGAACCGGACGCGCCGCGCGTCGACACGGCCGCCACCTTCTTTGAGCCGACGCTGGCGGCGTGGAACATTCCCTACACCAAAATGTTCACCGACGACGACACCGGCCAGATCTCCGACGCCTTTGCCAAGGCCGCCGAGACTTCCCTGCCCGCCGCCGTTCTGCTAGTGGAGGAAACCGTCTAAGCATGCTCGACAAATACACCTGCCTGCAAAAACTGGCCGCCCGCCGCGGCGACGAAGTGGTGGTCACCACCATGAGCGTCGCCGCGCCCTGGGCTGAACTGTCGGACGGCCCGCTCGACTTCGCCCACGTAGAGAGCGCCATGGGCCACGCCGCTGACTTCGCCTACGGCCTGGCGATGGCCCAGCCCCAGCGCCGCGTCATCGCCCTCAACGGCGACGGCAGCACCCTGATGTGCCTGGGCACCCTGGTCACCATCGGCCAGCGCCCCCTGGACAATTTCACCCTGGTCATCACCGAAAACGGCACCTACGAAGTCACCGGCAGCCAGCCCGTGCCCGGCGCCGGTGTCATCGACTACGAAACGCTGTGCCGCGGCGCCGGCCTCAAAAACATCTACACCATAGACAACGACGCCCGCTTTGACGAATTGCTGCCGCTGCACTTTGAAGGCACCGGCACCCAGGTCTTCATCTGGAAGATCCAAAAAGCCGAAGAGCCCGTGCCCAAACCCTCTCGTCCCATTCGCGAGCGCGCCCACCGCCTGCGCCAAGCCCTGACTGAAACTTCATGAGTTAAGCGAACACCCGGTCACCTTGATAACTTCCGCCCAATGAGGAGCCCATGCAACTCCCTTTGATGACCCCCGTCGAGCAGCACTTCCCCGCCACGTCCTTAGACGACGTGACGGCCAGTGTAGAGCAGCAAGTACAGGAAGCCGGCCTGCTCGCCAACATCAAACCCGGCGCTCGCATCGCCGTCACCGGCGGCAGCCGCGGCATCGCCAACATTCCCGCCATCACGCGCGCCGTCGTCGACCAAGTAAAAAAAGCCGGCGGCCAGCCCTTTATTTTGCCGGCCATGGGCAGCCACGGCGGCTCCACCCCCGAAGGTCAGCAGGAAGTCCTCGCCAGCTACGGCATCACTCCCGACAGTATGGGCGCCCCCGTCGAAGCTACCATGGACGTAGTAGAGATCGACCAGCTCAAAGACGGCACCCCCGTACTGGTCAACCGCCTCGCCCTCGAAGCCGACGGCGTCATCATCGTCAACCGTGTCAAACCCCACACCTCTTTCCGCGGCCCCTTTGAAAGCGGCCTGATGAAAATGATGACCATCGGCCTGGGCAGCCGCCAGGGCGCCACCATGGCCCACTCGCGCGGCGCCCACGGCCTGGCCACCCTGATCCCAGCCTGGGGTTCGGTCATCTTGCAAAAAGCCCCCATCCTCGGCGGCGTCGCCATTGTCGAAAACGCCCACGAGCAGACCGCCCGCATCGCCGCCCTGCGCCCCGAACAATTTGAAAGCGAAGAGCCGCGGCTGCTGCAGGAAGCGCGCGACAATATGCCGCGCCTCTTGGTCCACAACATCGACCTGCTCATCGTCGAAGAGATGGGTAAGAACATATCGGGCACCGGCATGGACACCAACGTCTTGGGCCGCATGATGCTGCCCGGCGTCAAGGAACCCGACGAGCCGGGCGTTGCGCGCATTGTCGTCCTCGACCTCACCGACAAGACGCACGGCAACGCCAACGGCGTGGGCATGGCCGACATCATCACCCGCCGCCTCTTCGATCGCATCGATCTAAAGGCCACGTACGCCAATGTCTTTACCACTACCTTCCTCAACCGCGCTTACATCCCGGTGATAATGGAGAGTGACCGCGAAGCCATTGAAGCTGCCCTGGATGTTTTGCGCCTCGAAGACCCGGCACAGGCGCGCATTGTGCGCATCAAGAACACGCTGGAGATCACCCACATAGATATCTCTGCGCCTCTGTTCAGCGAGTTTAAAGATCATCCTCACTTAAAACAGAAGGGCGATCCACGGCCGTTTTTGTTTTCTGATGATGGGGCTTTGCTATAAATTTTTGGCGTTTCTGAGTCTTGTAGACCGAGAATCATTGTCATACCCCAGAACGTCCTTGTAATTCAGAAACTTCCCTTATCCGCGCCAAGGCAATATCCAGCTGACGCATCGCCACCTTAGCTCTTGCCACAGCCCCATCTAAGTTCTCCAATACTTCATCTATTAGAGTGGTACTCTTATCCACTTTGCGCCTCCACTATTGACGGAACCGTATAGATAAAATCACCCACTTTATTTTATTTCGTATTCAACAGGATGACCATTATTCACTCCTGTGGCCTCTCTTTCCTCACCGGGATCCTCCTGAAAACTTCCAGCCATCTGCTTGAGCGACTCGGCCTGTTCGACCAGGCTGGCGGTCGACTGGCTCATTTCCTGTACCGACACCTGCGCCTCACTGGCAATCTGGTTAGCCTGCTCCACGACCTGGGCACCTGCTCGGCCGTGCCCGTCTGCTCGCCCATGGCCTGGTTAACCTGGTTGACACTGTTTTGCATCTCGTCAAACGACTGAAACACTACTTCCACCGCCTTCGACTGCTCGGCCATCGCCGTAGTCACCTTTCCCCACCAACTCGTTCATCTGCGTCGTGCTGGTGACGATCTGGTCGCTAGTCGTGGCCTAGTCGCGCATCGACGTGACCCCCCCCTGTGTGTCGCTCTGGATGCGAGTGATATTCTCGTCGATTTCCTGTGTCGCCTTCGATGTGCGGTCGGCCAGTTTGCGCACCTCCTCGGCCACCACCGCAAAACCTCTGCCTGCTCGCCGGCCCGCGCCGCTTCGATGGCCGCATTCAAGGCCAGCAAATTGGTCTGGTCGGCAATGTCATTGATCACCGCCACGATGGTGGAGATCTCCTCCGAACTCTTGCCCAGTTCGTTGATCGTGTTAGACGACGAACGAACTCTCTCGGCAATACGCGTCATGCCGTCGATGCCCTGGCGCACCACGTCCGAGCCATCGGAAGCCAACCGGTTGGCCTGCATCGCTGTGCTGTTGGCCTGATCGGCCGACTGCGCCTGTTGCTGAATCGAAGCGGCCAGTTCCTCGATGCTCGACGAGTTGGAGATTACTGTCTGGTTCATCTGTTCGGCATTCTGCGTCACCGACGCCACCGAGGTGGCCAGCTGGTTGAGCGCCGCCGAATTGTCGGTGACCAGACGAGCCAGGCTGTCGGTATTGTTCGACCACCCCCCGCACCGACGCGGACATCTGCTGCACCGAAGCCACCGTCGATTCTACCGTCTCCTTCTGCCGGCCGCTGCCCTGCTTTAACTGACCACTACTGACCGACAGTTGCTCGGCGGCCGATGCCACCTGGCTGGACGCCTCCAGCACCTTGCCCGCCACGCCCAATACATGTTGGTGCTGGGCTTCGGCGGAGTCCGTTTGCTCTTTTAGATCCTGCTGGATTCGCCGCAAGTTGGTCACCATATTGGCCATAGTGCCTCCCAACGTTCCCTCGCCTCGATCTTGTAATTTCGCATTATATAAGTCGTCGTTGGCAATGAGTGTGGCCTGCCCGGCGACAAACTGCATGCGTTGAATCATCTGTTTGAAGGCGTCGCCCAAGTCGCCTTCAATCTCTTCCTGCAAAACCCAATTATCTAAATCGTCATTGGCCATAACCGTAGCTTGCTCGGTCAACTTGCGCATGGCCCCACCCGCTTGCACCATATTATGGGAGAGCACATCCTTTTCCGAACGCGGGGTGACTGCAACCGACAGGTCGCCCCGGCTAAAACCGTACACGGCCTGCGATACAGTACCAATGCAGGTAACCAATTCTCGAAACGCACCAGCGAGCTGACCGATTTCATCCTTGCGATATAGCGAAACCTTTTGGTCGAGATCGCCCTGGGCAATTCGTTGAATTGCATGCACCACTGTGCCCAAAGGGCTTGCAATAGACCGGGCCAAAAGTAACGCTATGACCACCCCTACTACGATCGCGCTCATCGTACCCCAGGAAAGCACCTGCAGCAACGTCTGGTTGGCGGTCGCATTGTCCGCATTTCGTTGTTCCAACAGGATCTCCTCTGCCCCGATCGCTGCGACAAAGACGGCACGCATGTCGTCAAAGTGCTGCTTGCCCACCCCACTCGACTCAAATCGAATCAGTTCTTCGGGAGTAGCCTCGCCCGCAGTAATGGCGCGCCGCAATGCCCGTACCTGGCTCCGTCACTTCGCGTTGCCAGGCCACCGCCCGCTGCTCCAGATCCTTCCAACGCTCGACTTGGGTGGGATTGTCCGCCGTTTTCTCCTGTAAGGCGCGCAACTTCTCCTGGTAGACCTCAATACCGTTGTTATAGGGTTCGAGGAATTCGTCCTTGCCCGTCACCAGAAAACCGCGATAACCCGTCTCCATATCAACCAGCCCCGCCAAAGCCGTGCGGGCACTACCCATCACTTCATACGTATGTTCGACCCAACGAGCTGATTCCAGACTCCCTGTGGTGGTCTGGTAGGCGAATAAACTTTGCCCACCAATAAGGACCAGGACGACACAAAACGTGCTGATTAACTTCGCGCTCAAGCGCATATTTTGAAACCAATGCATAATTCACTCCTTAAGTCTATTATAAAATCTGCCCTGGTCATGGGATTGCTCCCGGCTGAAGGTGTGATAACCACAGCATAGAAACTGCCCAGACCACGGTCAATCAAATAACATTATTGATTAATTAAAACGCCCATCATTAAGGCGCAACCTTTCTCAACATCTCTATTAGACGATAGCAATTAACATACCAAATAAAAAAATCGCACATAGTCAGTAAAATACTGACTTAGGAACCGAATACAAAAAGACGAAACGCGATATATGACGTTTATAAGTGATTTGTTTTCAGCATGTTGTGATTGCAAACAATTCGGCTTAAATCAAATCTCGCCAAAACAAAAACGTTAGAAGGAAATCACACATCGCGTTTTAAGCAATTATAATTTGAGATAATTATAGGCAATACTGTGGACACTTTTTCGATTTTGAACGGATTTTTGTAAGGTTGAAATTCGTAAGTGATTATTTATCAACAAGTTACAAATTTCAATATCTATTTGTCTAAGCCGTTACTTATCAATGACTTACAAAAAGTGTCCACAGTATTGGTACAAATAACCATTCTTTAATAGGCCAAGAGGAATTTCTGTCTAACTGACAAAAAAATAAAGTGTTTTGAAAATTTTTCTTGACACAGCTGCTTTGGTGCCGTAGTTTGTCGAAGGCTTTAATTGCCAATGGCTAAAGCCGCTTAGGACAACATTCACTATTTTGAACAAGTGAGGCTGTATTTCGCCCCTTAGGAGGTACAACCTTTTGCCGACCATTACTAAAAAAGACCTGGCTCTGCTCGTCAGTCGCAGCACCGGATGCAAGAAAAATCTGGCTGCTAAGATGGTCGATAGTTTATTTGTGGCTATGCGGGACAGCTTGATTGAAGGTAATCGCATAGAGATTAGGGGTTTTGGGGTTTTCCAGGTCAAAGATACGCGTCCCAAACCCGCCGCGCGCAATCCCCGCACCGGAGAGATCATCTATGTGCCCGCCCGGCGCAAAACGCATTTTAAGCCGGGCCGCCTGCTCAAAGAAGCCCTGCATCAAACGCGCGAACAAACGCCTGGACAAGGTGGAGCATCCTTCCAGGACGTAGACGACGCGACCCACTTCGACGACGACGACGAATGAGATTATAAACCAACCTTGCGCAGGAAAGGTATGGTTTGTAGTCTTTGTTCTATGAAACGCGTTCTCCTGCTTGTCGTTCTCTTTCTGATTTCCAGCCCCCTACGAGCGGAACAGCTCGCAGGGGTTGCCTGGTCTTCCCATCAACAAATTGCTGCGGTGGCTGCCGCCGGTTTTCAGGTGCGTTACGTGGCGCCGCGCGTATTTTTTGTCGCCGCCAATCAGCAAGTACTGGATCAACTTAGCTCCTTGGGTTTTAACGCTTTTCTCGTGGACGAAAGCGATTCCCAGGACGCCTACTTTCTCACCGATCACCTGCATTATTCCGTCGATCCCGCCGAGGTGGTTTATCGCGATCCCGCCGGCTGGGCGCTCTTGCGCTTGTCCCAGGCGCTTTTTCCCTTGGTCCATCAGCAACTCCACTTCCTCTGGCCGCTGCCCGAAAACTACAGTCTGCGCACCCAATTGAGGGCGGCCAAGAACACCAAAGTGCGGGCCGCTCTGGCCTTTGATTCGATCGCCGAGATATTAGACGCGGTGGATCCCGCGCGCTTGCAGCGCCACGTTGAGGTATTGGCCCTCAAAGACCCCGACCAGGCGAGTACCTGGGACAATTGGCGCACCCGCTATGCCCGCCATCCCCAACTTTTTGAATCTACCATGTATATCCGCGATCAGATGGCCGCCGCATTGGGCCAAAGTGCGGTGGAATTACAGGAGTTTAAGGCTAATCCCAGCGATTCAACTATGTACAATGTGGTGGGCACGCTCGCCGGCCGCGATCCCAATATGGGTTATTACGTGATTTGCGCCCACTACGACGCCATTGCCGTGCGCACGCGCTCGTGGGACTGGCGCACCGAACCGGCACCGGGCGCCGATGACAATGCCACGGGAACCGCTCTGGTGCTGGAAGCGGCGCGGGTATTGGCCCAACAAGAATTTCCCTGGTCGATACGCTTCATCACTTTTTCGGGTGAAGAATTGGGTTTGTGGGGCAGTCGCGACTACGCTATTCAGGCGCGCCAAAACGACGATAAGATTCTGGGCGTGCTCAACTTTGATATGGTCGGATTCAACGACCTGAGCCACCGCCTCGAACTGGTGACGAATACGTCTTCGCGCTGGATGGTAGATTTGATGGTGCAGAGCAACGAACGCTATGATATCGGCCTCAAATTAGACGTGCTGGAGGATGATTTTGCCGGTTTGAGCGACCACGCCCCCTTTTGGGCCCGGGGATACGACGCCATCTTGGGCATTGAAAACTACCTGCCCACCGATTCAACCACCCACGGCGTGCGCAATGGCGAGTATCGACTCAACCGCCAGTACCACCAGGTTTTTGACGTGCCCGACAGTATCAATTGGGAATTGGTCGCCAGCACCACGCGCCTGGCTGTGGCGACGCTGGCGCAGTACGGGCTGGAGGAGGGTTTACCCAATCTAACAGTGTTTACCGGCGATGTGAGCGGCGATCCGCAGGACGATTTGCGTTTGCGCGTCAGCAATACGGGGTTGGGGCTTTTAGACACTCCCTATAACGTGCGTTTGTGGCGTTGTGGCGTCGATTCGAGTGCTTGCCAGATAGTGTACGATGTCGAACACACAGAACCGCTGGAGCCCGGGGCCGGCGTCGACATCGTGGTGCCGTGGCATCGCTACGGCGAGATGGTGTTTTTGCTGGAGGTGGATGCAGAAAATCGCATAGAGGAGCTGAATGAAGGGGACAATCGTGCCTTTCAACCGATCCTCCATTTGGTGCCGTCTAACATTGTGGTGTATCCCAATCCTTTCAGGCTGGAACGAGATGAATTTATTGCGTTTGCAGGGTTGCCGCTGTTGGCGAGGGTGCGGATTTACAGTTTGACCGGCGAGTTGATATGGGTGGGGGAAGAGGAGAGTCAGGATAAGTTAGCAGAGGAGGTACGCTGGCGCGGTGAGAATGCCGAGGGATTTTTGGTGAACGACGGGATCTACATATATACGATTACTACGGCAACGGGAGAGATGCTAGAAAAAGGGAAGATAGCCGTGGTGCATTGAATGCATTTAAGTTATTATTATTCAATTCCTTATCCATATTTGGGAAATTTTTTATGTCGGGGACGGGCGCTTTGTGAGTCCCAAGGGCAGCCTGCCCTTCCCAACATCCCCACAGCTTCGCTGTGAGTCCCGGCTGCCCTTTGCCCTCGGAGCTAGGCAGGGATGCCCGGCGAGCACCGGAGGTCCGCCAACTCTAAGAGTTGAGCGCCATGAGTGTCGAGAATGCCCCCTGCCTGGCCGTCCCTAACAGAAAAAACTACTCCCCCTCTTCCAAGTTTACCAACGGACAAAACGGACAAGAATTAGCCGTCCCACAAAATTGCAAATCGCACTCCAGCACCCCTTTTATTCCCTCCGACCAGTTTTCAGGGTACCTGAGCTGTCCTCCTACCCGAAAATCCTCCACCAAAGCCCGCAACACATCCCTGCGTTGTTCAAAATCTGACAAGCGAGCGCGCACGTGCTGGCGCGCCTGTGCCAAAAGATCCAAATAAGTGGCAAATTCCTCGTCGAAGAGGGCCTCAAAATCCTGGCGCAGACGACTGGCTAGAGCGGGGCTGGCGTTGCTGGTACTGATGCTCAGGCGCAGGTGGCCGGGGTGGACTAGAGCGACCATGCCAAAATTGGAAAACTCGGTGCGATCGTAGGTATTGATGAGTTGGTTGCGCTGTTGGGCTAGAGCAAACACCTGGCGGCATAGATCGAGATTGTCGCGCACCGTGTTGACAACCAAGAAGACACTGTCCAGGTCGGCCGGTTCGAAGAAACGGGCGCAGTGCGTGAGGGCGGCGGCCGCAGTCCATTCTTGCAGTTGCGGTGTGAGCTTGGGGCTGACTAAGTGGAGACGGGCGCCGGCTTCGAGCAAGCGTCCCGCCTTGTCTTCGGCTTCGCGGCTGCCGCCAATAATCAAACAG
>CAXGRO010000125.1:0-11701 GCA_964012055.1 uncultured bacterium | reverse complement strand
GTCGTGCAACTCGCGCGCCAGGTCGCGCCTTTCGGCCTCCTGTATTTCCACCAGGCGGCGCGACAGCGCCTGCAAGCGCTCGCGGCCGTCGCGCAATTGCTCAAACAAGTGGGCGTTCTGTACGGCAATGCCCACTTGCTGTCCTATATTTTCTAGAAATCCGATTTGTTCCGCGGTAAAAGCCTCTCTGCTGAGGCCGAACAATTCCATCGCTCCCATTATTTCGTTTTGCACCACCAGCGGAATGCAGGCGTAGCTCTGCCAATTCTCGTTGCCCCCGCTCACTGCCAACAGCCGCTGCAGTGCCGCGGCGTCGCTCTCAACCACGGCCGCCTTGCGGGCCAGCATGCGCTGCCGGTGCGCCGGACTGATGAACCCGGCGTCGGGGGCCAGGGCCGGCGACCCCCACCTTTGCTCTAGCGCAAACGCCTCTTCCTCGCCGTCGTAGGAGGATATGGCGCTGGCGGACAAATCCAATTGCTCGCTGAGCGTCTTGGCCAGCGTCTCGGCAATGTCTGCCAATTCGAGCGACGTGCTCATCGCCCCGGTGATGGCGTTGAGCGCAATCAACTTGCGGTTGTGTTGCCTGAGCGCCTCCTCGGCCCGAACGCGCTCCTCCTCAATCCGCTGGCGCTCGGTAACGTCGGTGTCGGTGCCCAGCATGCGGTATGCCGTGCCGTCGGCGCGCCGCATCGCCGTGCCGCGCGCCAAAAACCAGCGCACGCCGCCGTCGCGGTGCGGCCGGCGGTAGGTGACTTCGTAGTGCGGCGTGCGGCCGGCGGTAGGTGACTTCGTAGTGCGGCGTGCGGCCGGCGATATGCGCCTGGATAGCGTCTCTCACCTGCGCGATATCGTCGCCGTGCACTTGCCCAACCCAATCCGCCATGCGCTGGTGCGCCTCCTGGCCGTCGTACCCCAGCAGGCTGTTCAACCTGGGGTCGACGTAGACTTCGTCCGTATCTAAATCCCAGTCCAACACCCCCACCTGGGCGGCGCTGGTGGCCAAATCGTAGCGCCCCTTGCTCTTCTCCAAATCGCGGTAGAGCTTGGCGTGCTCCAGCGCAATAGTGACCTGGCGGAACAGAGGTTGCAAAATTTCAATGCGCCGCAGCGTTGCTTCTTTTTCGGCCATGGTACTGGCCGTGGCCACCACGGCAACCACGCGCTTGCCGCTTTTTAGCGGTATGAAATAGGCCGTTTTGTCGGCGTGGGCTTCGGGGGAATGGCGCCGCGGGTTGTAGCGCCGCGCGTCCCAACCTTCGACGACCTCTAGCTTGCCGGTGCGCGCCACGTCGGCAAATATGTCGGGACTGTCTAGCGGGTAGACGAACTCTTCGTCGTCGTTAAAATAGTGCCCCTGTGGGTCGCGGTGGGTGCCGCGGTCCACCCGCACCACCTCGGCGCGCTCGTCGACCAGCGCCACCACCATGCTGCGGAAATAGTTTAATTTGACAACCTATTCCACCAGGTTGTCGAGGATCTCATCTACGCTAAAAGAGGAGAGGATAACCTCGCTGATGCGCTGCACGCTGCTCAGCAGCCGGTCGCGCTCCTCCAAGGCCAAATTGAGGGCGGTCTGTTTGGTCTGGTGCATAGAGAAAACTTATTAAATTGTCCCGGTGGGGAAAAGCAATTTGATCAAATCCGCCGTAATGCCCTGCCGGCTTTCCGCCCCGTCTAACTCTTCCCCCACGAACTCAGCGCCGACCCCGACACCACCAGCGCCACGCCCAACATGCTGAGGCCATTAGTTGCTCATAGGTGAACAGCTCTGGAGCGAGCCGCGCCCACGTCGCCATCCCCCCCCCACCGTAACCAGCGGCATGGTGGCCACCACCACGCTGGCGCGCGTCGCCTCCAAATGGTCCAGCGCCCGGGCAAAGGTGATATAGGCCACCAGGGTGGCGCTGGCGCTGGCGAGCAGCAAGAGGGCTCGAGTTAGGTCCAATTGCAGTAAAGCGTCGGGCGCGGCCGCCGGCAGCAGCAAGAGCGCGCCGCCTAGGCCCACGGCAAACATCACGGGTTCGGGCGAGATGTAGCGCAACAATTGTTTTTGCGCCAGGGCGTACACCGCCCACTGCAGCGCCGAGCCCACCATAATGAGCATACTCTTGCCCAGCGTGCCCTGCAGCGAAAACATCTCGCCGTATCGCTGGTTAAAGAACAGCGCCAGACCCGCGAGGAACACGCCCACCCCCAACCACTGGCGCGGCGAGAACGCTTCCTTAAAAACGATGAGCCCGCCGAACAGTAAAAAGATATAAGACAACTGGATAAGCACCTGCGCCGAACTGGGCGAGAGCAAATTGAGCGCGGTGACAAAGAGGGCGTAATTGCCGCACAGGCCAACGACCGCCAACACCAGCAGCAGCAGCGGCGTGCCCCTCAGACTCAACAAGGAGCGATACCCTCCCCGCCAAGCCAAAAAGCTCGCCATGAGCAGGGCTATAATGGAAAACCGAGTCCACGTGAGCGTGAGGGGATCCAGCCCGCCCAGCACGCCTTTGAGCACAATGGGCATAGACCCCCACAACACCACGGTGCACAGCGACAGGCCGATGCCCAGCACCCAGCGCCCGCTCACTTTGTGTAAGTTGGCCGACACCTAAAGTCTCACATCAAAACGTCGAGCACGCCAATTAAACGCAAACACACCCACTCCTAACCGCTCAATCAAAGTAGGTATCGCCGTTCCACAGCAGCGAGCGGGCGACCTCGTCGTTGAGTTCAACGCCAATGCCGGGGCGCTCCGCAACTTCCATCCAGCCGCCGCGGATGTAGGGTTTGTCGCCCTCGCACAAATCTTCCCACCAGGGGATCTCGCGCCCGTGAAATTCGAGCACCAGAAAATTGGGCACCGAGGCCAGCACGTGGCAGGCGGCCATCATCCCCAGGGGCGAGGAAACGTTGTGCGGCGCTATAGGCACGTAGTGGGCGTCGGCAATGTCGGCAATGCGCTTGCCCTCCATAATGCCACCGGCCTTGGCCAAATCGGGCATGATGACGTCCACCGCCTTGCGCTCCAGCATTTCGATAAAGTCAAAGCGGGTGTAGTGATTTTCGCCGGTGCAGATCACTGTGCTGGTGGAGGCGCGCACCTGGGCCAGGGCGTCGAGGTTTTCGGCCGGCACCGGCTCCTCCAGCCACATCAAACGCACGTCCTCCACCGCCTTGGCCAGCGTTATGGCCGAGGGCAAGTCGAACTGCCCGTGGCAATCGATGGCCAGATCAATGTCGTAGCCCACCCCCTCGCGCAGTGCGTGGATGACATTGATGGCATGTGTCATCTCCCGCGTCCCCACGGTCCAATTGTAGGGGTCCAACTTGCCCACGCCGGTGCTGTCGACGTCAAACTTAACCGCGCTATAGCCTTCTTCGATCACCTGCAGCGCCTTTTCGGCATAGGCCTGCGGCGTCTCCTCTTCGCCGGCGTGGCAGTCGGCATAGAGCCGAATGGAATCGCGAAATTTGCTCCCGAGCAATTTGTAAACGGGCACGCCCAGCGCCTTGCCCACAATGTCGTAGAGCGCGTTTTCAATGCCAGTCAGTGCAAAGGTAATGGGCGCACTGGAGCCGTCGCCGTAGCGCACCCGCCGCCGCATGTCTTCGTAGAGCGGCCCGATGTTCTCGGGATTTTTGCCGACGAGCAGGGGTTTTATGGCCAGCACCGCTTCTTTGGTGGCAAACCCCGAGGTAAAGGACCCGGCCGAACTGCACTCGCCCGTGCCAACCAATCCTGTGTCGGTGTAGACGCGCGCAAAGGTCCATATGCAACCGCCGCTGTGGGGTTCTTCGCGGCCGATGACACAGGCCTGCACGTCGGTAATTTTCATGCGTGCCCCTTTCTGGCTGAAATTTGGTGCTTTTATTTTTTGTGGGCTTACTAATAGGTGCTGGGTCTCTTTCTGTCAATTCGGGGGAATTGCGTGTTGCTTTTGATTGGTTTTTTCTTCTATAATTAGGGGATGTGAAGAAGAGGGCGTTGGTTCTGTAATATGGACGGTCGGAGAGGGGGTGATCCCGACGCTCATTCTCGCGGCACATCCTGTGCCGCTCCGATTCATTACCCTCTCTGGGACCACCCCCTCTCCAACCTCCGTTAAACGTAGAACTTGGCGCAAGAACTGTAACGTCAGCGCAGTTAACAACCCATGGAACCCCAAGCCCACGCCCCCCAAACCCCAAAACGAAAGCCCACTCCATGTCCCACCCACCCCCCACCCACTGCCCCCTCACCACCCGCATCCGCGTCGCCTTCGGCCTGCTCTTCGGCCTCCGCACCCACGACCTGAGAGCCGCCATCACCTTCATGAACACCATGTTCCCCGGCCACCCCCTCCCCATACGCCTCGCCAAATTACTAACCTGGGCACTACACCAAAGTTTCACAGACATCCCCAAAGCCCTCACCACCGCGCGCTTCGCCAATAAAGTCTCGCGTAACCCCATCTGGCTGGCGGCGGGCAACCCCCTGGCCAACCACCCCTGGGAAAACGCCCCGGCAGCAACTCTCCCCGACCAGGTCGAAGTAGTCACCATCGGCGCCGGCTTCACCGGCGGGGGATGCGCCTATCACTGGTCTAAAACCGACGGTGGGCCCATGGCCGTAGTCGAAATGGACGACGCCGCTTCCGGGGCCAGCGGCCGCAACGAAGGGCTGGTCGTCATGGGACGCTATTACGCCATGGTCAAAGGCACAGTGCGACCCTACCTCGACCAGGTACGCGCCGACTTAAACGACCAAGAGCGCGACCAGCTCGCCGGCCAATTCGCCGCCGTTTACGCGCGCAGTGCCTATAAAAACGCCGACCTCGTCGAAGAAACCGTCGATGGGGAAGGCTACCAATGCGATTACGCCCGCAACGGCTGGATACAGGCCGGAGGCGAAGAAGGACTGACCGCCTTGCGGGAAGCAGTGCGCCTGGGAGAAGAAGCGGGATTTTGCGACTGGACTTCTATGGAACCCGAGGAAGTGTGGGAAAAAGGGGGCATGCGCGTCGATTGCGCCGCCGGCTTCTCGCGCGCCGCCGCCGCCTTCCACCCGGCCAAGTGGGTGTGGTCGCTGTTCAACACGGCCATCGCCCGGCCCAACGTCGAATTGTACAGCCGCACCAAAGTCTTGCGCGTCGAAGACCAGGGGGAATACTACCAGGTGCAAACCGGTCGCGGCACCATAAAAACGCGCTACGTCATCAACGCCACCGAATCCTATACCGGCGCCCTGCACCGCCACTACCGTGGCCTCATCCACCCGGTGCAAACCCAGGCCTGTTTTGGCCAGGGCGGTTCGCCCAGCATGAAAGCCGACATCGGCCTGAGCGGCAAGCGCGGGTTCTTCGGCCGCCACGGCAGCGGCGTGATGGCCGGCTCCGACTCCACCCGCCTGCCGCACTGGCGCGCCGGCAGCAACAACCCCTCGCGCTTTATCAGCAAATTTCTCCTGGGCGAGTTGCATCGCTACTTCGACCGCACGCCCATCGAAATAACCCACGAGTGGAGCGGCACGCCCGGCTTTACCGCCGACGAATACCCGGTGGTGGGGCTGCTCGACGGCAAGCGCCAGTACATCATCGGCGGCATGTGCGGCTCGGGCTCGGCCGTCTCCTTCAACGGCGCCCGTCACGTGGTGCAGCAAATCCTCGGCCTCGACGGGCCCAACGACTACCCGCAGGAATACTTTGGCGTCTCGCGCCTGCTCGACCCGGCAAACCACAACTGGCCCGCCATCGCAAAGGACTGACATGGAAAACCGAACGCTGCCCAACACCGAGTTGTCCATCTCCCCCATCTGCCTGGGCACCATGACCTTTGGCACCCCGGTAGAAGAAAAGGAAGCCGTCGACATAGTGCACCAAGCCCTGGACCTGGGCGTCAATTTTATCGACACCGCCAATATGTACGAAGGGTACACCCGCGTTCTGGGCTCGGCCGGGGGGCTCGCCGAAGACTACCTGGGCGCCGCCCTAGACGGCCGCCGCCAGGACGCCGTAGTCGCCACCAAGGCCGGCAACCCCATCGGCCCCGCACCCGAGGGACAAAGGCCTGAGCCGCGCCCACCTGCTGCGCGAGTGCGAGCGCAGCTTAAACCGCCTACGCACCGACTACATCGACCTCTACTATCTGCACGTGCCCGACCCCAACACGCCCGTCGCCGAATCCATCGCCGCCATGAACGAGCTCATGGCGGACGGCAAAATCCACCACTGGGCCATTTCCAATTACGACGCCGCGCAAACGCGCGACATCCTGGCCACCTGCGACACCAACGGCTGGACGCGCCCGGTGGCGCACCAGCCGCCCTACAGCCTGCTCAAGCGCGACGCCGAAGCGGAACTGCTGCCGCTGCTGCGCCAGGAAAACATCGGCGCCGTGCCCTACCAGGTCTTGCAAGGAGGCCTGCTCACCGGCAAATACGCCGACCCCGCGGCGCCGCCGGCCAATTCGCGCGGCGCCGAAAAACCCGAATGGTTGCCTCTACTAGAGGACCCGGATGTCCAGCGCCAACTGCACAACCTGAACGCCGCCGCCCAGAACCAGGATCTGAGCCTCTTCGACTACACCCTGCGCACAACGCTGGCCGTGCCAGGCATAACCAGCATAATCCTGGGTGTCAAGCGACCGGAGCAAATCGCCGGCGCCGTGCAAGCTCTAACATGAGACCGGCAGAATTCCCCACGTCGAAGTTACTATTTCTCTTTACCGCTGTGATCGGCTTATCCTGCGGCCCCTCGGTAGAGAAACACATCGCCGACCTGGCCCACAACGGCGAGCGCCGCGCCGGGGCGCGCCAGGCTTTACTGCTGGCCAAAGACCGCTCCGTCGGCCCTCTACTACAGGCCCTCGAAAAGGCACAGGACTCCGCCTTTCGCCTCGAATTGGTCGAGGTAATGGTGGGTCTGATGACGCGGGTGGACAACGAGCGCCTGGGACAAACTCTGCTACACCGCCTGCAAAGCGACCCGGCGGCGCCAGTGCGCGCCCGCATCGCCCGCTACATGGGATTGTACGAACAAAAGGGGGCCATTGAAGCGCTCTTCACCGCCCTCGACGACGGCGACGGCGAGGTGCGCCACCAGGCCATCCTCGCCCTGGGCAGCTTGGAGGGCGCTCTGCCGGAAGAGCAAAAAACGCATTTGCAAAAGCGCGCCCGCGACCTCTTGCAAGATCCCCATCCCGATGTCCAGCTCGAAGCCATGATCCGCGTCGAGAATTTTGTAAGCGCCTGGATTCAACAGGCCCAGGAGGCCGAACTCAAAGCCCAGATGGCACAGGCCGAGTCGCTCTACGCCAAGGCCACCGCCTACGCCCCCGTCAGCCGGCGCGCCCTCTACCGCACCGGGCGCTTCTATTTTGACAAAGGCGAGCGCCAAAGGGGCCTCGACCTATTGCGCCGCCATAACATGGCGCTCGACGTCCCCCGCCTGGCGCGGCCGCCGGCCCTCGACGGCCGACTCGACGACGACGCCTGGCAAGGGGCCGCGCACACCGATTCTTTCTACCTCTACCTCCATCAGCACCACGCCTCGCCCCTGGCGCCGCTGCGCAGCGAACTCTTTTTGGGCTACACCAACCGCGCCCTCTACATTGGCTTTCGCGGCCACGACCACCCCGACAGCCTCGTCATCATCAAGCAAGAATTCGACAGCCGCGCCAACCCCAAAGATTGGTACGACGACCACATAGAGATTTTTGTCGACGCCAATTTTGACCACCAAACCTACGCCCACATCACCGTCGACCCCAAAGGCGTGGTCAACGACAAGATGATGCGCGGCCAATCGGGCAATCAGTTTAAGTCGTGGAACGCCGACGGCACTGCCGCCGCCCACATAGGCGACCACAGCTGGTCGGTCGAATACGAACTGCGCTTCGGCCAGAAAGAGTTACCGGCGCCCGCCCCCGGCGCCGTCTGGTCGTTTAACATCAACCGCTGCTACCGCGGCTCGGGCTACTGCCAGTGGACCCGCACCATTGGCAACACCCATGCCCCCAACGATTTTGGCCTCTTGATTTTCCAATAATGTCAACCGTCACAACGCAGCTTCATTCCCCTTGCTGCCTTTCGGCCGATCTCGTATTTTGATTCGATCAACCAACGCGCCCTAGGAGAAGCTACATGACCGCTGCCGCAGAACAGTATTTGGCAAACACCCCGCCCGACCCAGATCAAATTGACGCCTGGGTTGAGCAATTTCACCGTGACGGCTACCTCTTTCTCACCAATGTTTTGCCGCCCGACCTGGTGGCCCAATTGCGCCGCGACCTCGACGAAACTCTACCGCCCACCCCCAACGCCAACAGCCGCATCCAGCTGCAGCACCGCATGTTCGAAAGCAGCCACGCCAACCTCTCGCTCTTCGACCTGGAGCCCATCGTCTCCTTTGCCGAAGCCCTCATCGGCGACGGCCGCAACATCCCCTGCCACGTCATCCACAACAACAGTTTTCGCACCCCTCCCGGCGGCGGCCTCAGCAACTGGCACCAGGACGACCCCCCCCACTTCGTCGTCACCCAGGGCGAGCCCCCCGCCAACATACACCTGCCGGTTTTGCTCTTTACCTGCAACTACTACCTCACCGACGTCAGCGAGGTGGCCCACGGCCCCACCCAGGTGATGCCGCGCTCCCACCTCTTTGGCGCCGCCCCCCCCGACCCCATCGAGGGCACAAAATACGAATCCCAGGTCGTTTCCAACCTGGGACCGGCCGGCAGCGTAATCATGTTTAACAACCAGGTCTGGCACCGCGGCGCCCCCAACGCCAGCGACCGCACGCGCTATATCACCCAGGTCAGCTACGCCCGCCGCCTGGTCGGCCACAAATACTTCCCCTTCATGAACTACGCCATGCCCGAACACGTCTACCAAGACGCCGACGAGCGCCTGCAACAACTGTTGGGCTTTCTGCCGCACGGGGCCTACGGCTAATCGTTGTTGTATTTCTCTTTATTTTTCCCCACCATTCTTTCCACTTATTGCGGTCTGTACCAAAATTTTTCTCTGTTATTCTGGCCAGTGCTGATGCAGCATCCTGCTGCAAGAGCGGCGAGTATAACAATGCGTTCACAAGGGGTTCTACCGCCCGAGGATCCCTTATTTTTCTCAATGCTTTAATCGCTGCTTTTTGGACATTAAGGCTCGGAGCCTTTATCAGTACGGAGATCAAGGCTTCTACCGCCCGAGGGTCTCTCAAATTTCCCAATACATCCGCAATATTTTTGCGAACTGCCTGGGATTGTTCGTTTTCAAAAGCAATAAGTAGAGGTTCTAGGGCGCGAAGATCTACCAGTTCTCCCAGAGCTGCCGCCGCAAACTTGCGCACATCGGCGTCTTGATGACTTCTCATAGCTTCGATCATTTCTGCTACATTCTCGGAATCTCCAACCTTACTTAAAACAGCTGCTGCTTCCTGGCGGAGGTCTAAGGCATGGTCTATGTGTGCAACTGTCAAAGGCTCTGATTCGTAGAATTCTTGCACAATTTCAGATACATCAACTTTGCAAGAAGATCTATCGAACGCAGCCTTTAGAACGACGTTAGGGGAAGAATAATCGTAACTATTGCCAAAAAAACTTGCTGAAGGAATCATACTACCTTTGAACCTTCGGCTTGTGATTACACTCTCATTGGGCGTTCTCAAAGAAATTACCCCGGCTATACTCCCCCCCCCACAAACCGGTTTGCAGACGGGTTGTAGAAGAGTATAATTTACTATCGGCATTTCCCCCGCCTGGATATGCAAGATGTAATCATAGTTGTGGACATCGTTCATCACTACCCTAACACCAGCATGATCTAATACTATCCGGGCCACATCTTCAAAAGGAAGACTGAAAGCCTCCATTGGTTCGCCGTGTTCCACATAGGTCTGATCTACTACAATTCGGGCGCGGTATACTAATTTGGCAGCCTTAGCTAAAGCAATTAATCGAGACCGGGCTTCATCGGCTCGGGGGCCCAGGGAATGTTTTTCAGATAAGCACCATAAGCCTCGATTGTGTTATGGATTTCGTCGCGCATAAATCTCAATTCCCTTAACCTTACCAGGGCTTCATTGGCGAGATGGCCCACGGGATAAGGACCAACGGGATAGGTGCTAAGAAATTCCTCATAGGCTTCAATAGTGTCTTCTGATCTCGTCACCTGCCAGGCCGATTTCCAGCTCCGCGTTACAAGAGCTTCTTCTGCATGTTTTCCTTCGGGATGTTTTTGCAGATATACATCGTAGGCCTCGATGGTATTTGCCGATTTTGCCGCTTGCCAATCTTCCCGTTCTGTTTGCCGAGTTTTGCGCGAGAGCTTTGTCGGGATGCTTTTTTAGAAACTCCTCATAAGCTTCGATAGTATCTAGCAATTCTGCCTTCTCCCAATCGCGTTGTACTGAAACGCACCCGACAACAAAGAGAAAGCTGAATATGGCAGTTGTTGTCGCGACGCGATTTTTATTCCACATGGCAATTTATACCTTAAAATTAGAACCGAGGTGTGTAACGCACTTCAAAAGCCGAGCGCAAAAAGAGAGAGTCCCCCAATCCCCGACGGTCGTCCTCATCACAATAAAAATGCAGCACCCACACTATCACCCTTCACGCCGCACCCCCTTCACCGCCACCCGCCAACTCCCCACCTTCAACTCCACCGGCCCAAACGTCGCTCGCTCCGCCCCTGTCTCGGTCAACTCGCGCCACCCCTCGTGCCGTTCCAAAATCGGCGGAATGCGAAAGAAAACCTCCTTGCCCGCCTTCTCGCTGTTCACCAACCTTTCGAGTATCTTGCGATTAAAAACGCGAAAAATATTTTTTATCGCTTCCGACTCGTCCCCAATATCGTCGTACCTGCTCAAAATCAACTTCATCGGTCCCGCTATGATATTGCGCTTGAGCAATCTAATCACCAACGTATTGGGGCCCCCCGTCATATCGGCGACCTCCTCGTCCACCAAGAAGCGTATCATGGCGCAGGCAAAATCGTCAAAAACCGTGCCGGGAATCGTCTGCTCCAGATACTCGATCAGCGCCTTGCTCAAACGCTGCCCGTACTCGTTGGGCCTGAACTGGCGCGCCGTTATGCGTTGTCAAAGTTCGTCGGCCTCCTCCATGGTGTCGACGATCAAATCTTCGTCGATGCCCATGACGTACCCTACCACGTTCCAGGCGTGTATATAAGAACTGATCTCGCGTTCCGTAAAATCGTTGCCCAGGCGCTTTAAACCGTCCGCGTCAAAAGCGAAAACGACAGCAGCGTGCCGGTCAGATCTTCCTGGTTTATCGGTTTGCCGCAGGTGGCCGTATCCCAACCCTCCTGCAGCAACAAATGGCGAATGCTGGCGTGCAAGAGGCGCACCTTCTGGGCGCTGCGCAGGCCGCGCGCCTCGGCGTTGTCGGGGTCCAAACCGCCCGGCGCCATGACGTCGAGCACAAACTGTGCCGTTTTCACAATACGGCGCTGCACGAACTTGGTCATCAAATTGGTCGAATCCAACACGCGGGCGGCGTGCTCGGCGCAATAACACTCGGGCAGCGACTTGCAAAAGAGGATGACGATAATCTCGGGGCTGTAGTGGCTAAACAATTTTTGGCCGGCTTTGATCTTGTCGAGGTCGTGCCAATCTGGCAATTCCGTCGTGTCTTCTAAGAAGCCGTCTTCGCACGTCTTTTGAGTAAGAGATGAATCATCGCGATCTGAATGAACGCCTCGCTGTTG